>DYJF01000046.1:11661-14052 GCA_020723205.1 Bdellovibrio sp. | reverse complement strand
AAGAGGGGTTGGACGAAAAGATCGCCGAGCTCTTGAACATCTGGACAAAGGCGCCGGACCTGAAGCCGTGGTCGGACCTAGCGCAAAATATAAAGAACCCTCAAGGCGAGGTGACCATCGGCATTGTCGGGAAATACGTGCATCTCACCGATTCCTACAAGAGCTTGAACGAGGCGCTGCGCCACGGCGGGATCGCGAACAACGTCACCGTCGATTTGAAGTTCATCGATGCCGAGGAGCTTGAGAAAGACGAGGGAACCAAACTGCTTGATGATATCGACGGCATTCTCGTCCCCGGCGGTTTCGGCGAGCGCGGCACCGAGGGCAAGATCCGCGCGATAAGGCACGCGAGAGAAAAGAAGGTTCCCTTCTACGGCATCTGCCTCGGCATGCAGATGGCCGTCGTTGAATTCGCGCGAAACGTCTGCGGTCTTGATAAGGCCAACAGCTTAGAGTTTGATGCCAACACTCCTGATCCCGTGATCAGCTTAATGGAGGAGCAGAAGGCGGTTCACAACAAAGGCGCGACAATGCGGCTGGGCGCCTACCCTTGCGTGCTTGAAAAAGATTCCAAGAGCTATGAGGCCTACGGCGAAAAGGAGATCGTCGAGCGCCACCGTCACCGCTATGAGTTCAATAATCAGTACACCGATATACTTACGCAGCATGGATTGAAGATCGTCGGCTTGTCTCCAAAGACGGGCCTCGTTGAGATGGTAGAGATCACAAATCATCCGTGGTTCGTCGGATGCCAGTTCCACCCCGAGTTCAAATCCCGCCCCATGGAACCCCATCCCCTTTTTGCGCATTTCATAAGGGCTTCTGCGGCAGAGGCGAAACGCCGTACATGGGAGCAGCAGAAGGCGGGACACGCGGTCGAGGCGGAGGCAAAAAGGGTGCCAGACAAGGCCGCCACGTCGTAGAAATTCTTTCAAAAGTGTCAAGATTGATTTTAAAAATCCCCGGCCGTATCATTGAGCCAAGATATGGCTATTGAAATCAAACAAAGGGCCCGGTTGGAACAATCGCTTATCGTTACGCCCCAGTTGCAACAGGCGATCAAGCTTCTTCAACTCTCCCGCCTTGAGCTTAACACCTTGATCCAAAAGGAACTTTTGGAAAATCCCATCCTTGAGGACGTAGAAGAGGTCGAAGAGGAAATGAAAGAGGAGGAAGAGAGAAAGACAGAGGCGGAAAAGCACGAAGAGGCCAAGGATGAGGATCGGGGGCACGAGCATACGGACGATGAAGTGGGAGATCGCGACGGCGCCCTCAAAGAGCCCAACGATTTCGACTGGGAAAGCTATATAGGCGCATACAACGCCCCGGAATACGAAGGTGATCGCGAGACGATGGAGGAAGGTCAGACGTTTGAGAACGTCCTTCGGCAGGGCGAATCACTGCAGGACCATCTCATGTGGCAGCTTCACCTTCTGGGAGCCAACGAAGAAGAGAACGGGATCGGCACCGAGATCATAGGAAATATAAACGACGACGGATACCTTACTGCGAACATCGAAGAGATAGGCCAGAAATGCGCCGTGGACGTCAAAAAGGTCGAGGATATCCTTGCAAAGATCCAGGACTTCGATCCTACCGGTGTCGGCGCGCGGGACCTTAAAGAATGTTTGACGCTGCAGGCAAAGCAATTGGGGACGGATTCCGCTCTTCTCATTGCGCTCATCAACGACCATCTTGAGGACCTCGAGGCGCACCGCTACGATGCTATCGCGAAGAAGATGGCCCTGTCCCTCGAACGTGTTAAAGAGCTTGCCAAGACAGTAGCCGATATGGACCCGAAACCCGGGAGACCTTTCAGCCAGGAGTCGCCGCAATATATAATCCCCGACGTGTATCTGCAGAAGGTCGGAGAGAAATATGAGATCGTGCTGAACGAGGACGGCCTGCCCCGCCTCAAGATAAGCAATTTCTACAGGCGTTCGTTGATGAAGGGTTCCGATGTCCCGGGTCAGACGAAGGCGTATATACAGGACCGCTTGCGCGCTGCTGTCTGGCTCATAAGGAGCATTCATCAGCGGCAGAGAACGCTGTTCAAGGTCGCCAGCTCCATCGTGAAATTTCAAAGGGAATTCTTCGATAAGGGCATTTCATTCCTCAAACCGCTTGTCTTGAAGGATGTGGCGGATGATATCGAGATGCACGAATCGACCGTCAGCCGCGTGACGACCAACAAATATATGCATACGCCGCGCGGTATTTTCGAACTGAAGTTCTTTTTCAATACCGGTATCCACCAGCTCGAGGGGGGCGGGATCGCTTCCGAGGCGGTCAAATCAAAGATACAGAAGCTCGTTCAGGAGGAGACCCCTGCAGAACCCCTCTCCGACCGGAAGATCGCAGAGATCCTTAAGGGACACAACGTTGACATCG
>DYJF01000046.1:0-11651 GCA_020723205.1 Bdellovibrio sp. | reverse complement strand
GCGAGATGCTTAAGATCCCGCCGTCTTCCAAGCGCAGACGTCTCACATAACGGAGGAAGTATGGAAGCGACATTCACCTTTCGGCAGACCGAAGGAACGGAAGCCCTTAAGGGCCACGCGATGGACAAGCTCTCAAAACTGGATAAATATCTCCCCAAACCCGTAAGCGCGCATGTGATCTTCAAGGTCGAAGGGTTTCGCCATATGGTAGAGATCGCTTTTCTTTCGAACGGCGTGCGTTTCTTCGGCAAGGGCGAGAGCAACGATATGTACACGTCGATCGACGATGCCGTTACCCGTATAGAACATCAGCTAAGGAAAACGAAGGAACGCATCAAGGGCCACAAGGGCGAATAACACCGATTCCCCTTGCTTTTTTCCCCAATCTAACTTATTGATTTTAAATCTTTATTTATGCGTTTATCGGATCTGGTACGCCCGGACATGGTCTGGGCCAACTTAAAATCTTTGGATAAGACGCAGGTGATCTCGGAGCTGGCTTCGAAGATCTCCAAGCATCTCTCTCCTATCAAGGCGGAGGAGATCGCCTTGGTCCTTTTGAACCGTGAGAACCTCGGCAGCACGGGCATTCAGGACGGCATCGCCATACCGCATGGAAAGGTAAAGGGCCTTGAAAAGGTCCTTGTCGCCTGCGGCAGGAGCCAGAAGGGCATCAATTTCGATTCTCCCGATCAGAAACCGACCCACCTCTTTTTTGTCCTTTTGGCGCCGGAACAGTCGGCGGCCATGCACTTGAAGATCCTGGCTCGCCTGTCGCGACTTCTGAAGGACGAACATTTCAGGCGCCGGCTCATGACCGCCAAAGAGGCAAATGACATCTATAAAATGATAATCGACGAGGATTCGAGGCACTAATGCTTTCAATACCTGTGATCAGTCTTCTAAAGGATACGAAACACCATCTGCAGCTCGAGGTGGTAGCCGGCAAGAACGGTATGGGGAAAAAGATAACCATTCCCCGCATTCAAAAGCCGGGCCTGGCCCTGACGGGCGACACTTCGAACCTTCATCCCGGCCGCATTCAGGTCCTAGGCAAGTCGGAGATGCGTTATCTCAATTCCCTGCCGGAGAAGAAGCTGAAACAGATACTGGAGAAGATGAGCGAGATCGATATCGCCTGCTTTGTGGTGACGCGTAACGCCGCCCCTCCCCCCTCCATGGTCGTTCTGTGCAAAAAGAAGACGATCCCCCTTTTCAAGACGAAGCTCCTCACGTCGACGTTTGTGAACCGCGCCTCGCAGTTCCTTGATGAAAGTCTGGCCGCGTCCACATGCATACACGGCGTCCTTCTGGACGTCTTCGGCGTGGGTATCCTGCTCGTCGGAAAGAGCGGTATAGGAAAGAGCGAGTGCGCACTGGACCTTATCCTGCGCGGTCACCGCTTGGTGGCGGATGACATAGTCAGTATAAGGAAACAACCCCCCTCCGCGCTTTTCGGAAACGGCTCCGAGATAATCAAGTACCACATGGAGATCAGGGGGCTGGGCATAATCAATATCCGGGATCTCTTCGGTATCTCGGCGGTCCGCGATCGTAAGCTGATCGAGATAGTGATCGAACTTACCGAATGGGACCCCAACGTAGAGTACGACCGGCTGGGCGTCGACGAGTTGCGCTACAACCTGATCGACGTAAGTCTTCCGCTCATACAGATTCCGGTGAGGCCGGGCAGGAACCTCTCCGCGATCATCGAAGTGGCGGCCCGGAACCATCTCTTGAAGCTTGGCGGCCATCATTCCGCTCGAGAGTTCCAGGAGAAGCTCGGCAAGGAGATCCTCGCGGCGGACAACCTCAAGAAAAACCTGCTCGGGCTATTGGAGTGACCCTATGTTCGGCGTAGTCGTTGTCGCACATCTCGGTATAGGAAAGGAGATGGTCTCTGCGGTTCAGAAGATCATCCCCGACGCGTCGAACTTTACCTACTTGTGCGTCGAGCAGGACGAGCCGCCCGCCGAGATATGGGAAAAGATAGATCGGGCGATAGAAAAGGTGAAGACCCCGGAAGGGCTCCTGATATTGACCGACATGTTCGGCGGCACCCCTTCCAACGTTTGCCTTTCCTTCCTTTCCAGGCCGAAGACCGAGGTGATCTGCGGTTTTAATCTTCCGATGTTGATAAAACTGGCTAGTTTCCACAGGGAAGCGAGCTTTGAAGAGGTGGCAACGTTCATACAGCAGTACGGCCAGCGCAACATCGTGATAGCGAGCCATGTATTGAGCGGGCGCATTCAGCATGAGTAAAAGGCAATTCGTCATAAAAAATGAGCTTGGGTTGCACGCGCGTGCGGCCTCCTCTTTCGTCAAGATTGCGAACCGCTACCGGGCTGAAATATTCGTGTCCAAAGAAAAGTTCAAGGTGAACGGAAAGAGCATCATGGGCGTTCTTATGCTTGCGGCCGCAAAGGGCGTGTCGATCGAGATCGAAGCGGTGGGCGATGACGAGACCGAAGCGCTCGATTCTCTTGGAAAGCTCATAGAGGACAAGTTCGGAGAAGAATGAAGACAAGACGATTTCAATCACATGCGACATCGCCGGGGATAGCCATAGGGAGCGCCCACCGTCTGGGGCACCACGGCATCGCCTTTCTCAAGCTCTGGATACGCGACAGCGACGTAGAGAGCGAAGTGATGCGCTTCAGGGAAGCGGTCGTTAAATCGAAGGAGCAGATCACGCGCGTTCAGGCGAAGATGTGCCGCTTCGAGGGGCACGAACAGATCAATATCCTTGAGTCGCAACGCCTCTTCCTGCAGGACGATATGCTCGTCAACACGACGATAGCGCACGTAAAAGAGCTGCGCATCAATGCGGAATGGGCGCTCGACAAGACCCTCGGGAGTCTGCGCCTCGCCTTTATGAACGTGCAGGAGGACTATTTTCGAGACAGAAGACAGGATATTGATTACGCCGGACGCCGCGTGATGAGCAACCTTATGGGCCATCCGGAGATATCCCTTTCCGAACTGCCCGAAGGGGATCTCATCATAGTGACGCATGATCTATCCCCCGCCGAGGTGGCAAGTCTCCCCCGCGAACGCGTGAGGGGTTTCATAATGGAGGCAGGCGGAATGACCTCCCATACGGCGATCATATCGCGTGCGCTCGAGATCCCTGCGATGTTCGGCGTCAAGGAGATCGCCGATCAGATACAGGAGGGCGAAACGCTGGTCCTCGACGGTATCAAGGGAATTCTGATCGCTTCTCCCAACGCGCGCGAGCTGGAGCAATACAAACAGGTCCAGCAGAAGTACCAGGCCCTTGAGCAGATACTCTTGCAGGAGATACATCTTCCCACGGAGACCAAGGACGGCTTTAAGATACGGCTCGACGCCAACATGGAGATCGTCGAGGAGATACCGTCCATCATACAGCACGGTGCCGAGGGCATAGGCCTTTACCGGACCGAATACCTTTTTATTAACCGCATGGACGAGCCGTCGGAGGGGGAACAGTACGAGAACTATGTCACGATATTGAAAAAACTCCATCCGAAGACGGTGACCATACGGACGATTGACATAGGCGGCGACAAGCTTGCCTTCGGCCAGCGCTATGAGGACCAGATCAATCCGGCTCTGGGGTTGAGGGCTATTCGGCTCTGCCTCCGCGAGCTCCCCCTCTTCCGCACGCAACTGCGAGCCCTTTTGAGGGCCAGTGTGCACGGGAACTTGAGGATCCTGCTGCCGATGATCTCCGGTATTGATGAGGTCCTGGAGGTCAAGAAGATCATACGCACAATAAAGCGCGAAATGGCCCAGAAAAAGGTGCCGTGCAAGGACAAGGTGCCGCTGGGCATCATGATAGAGGTGCCGGCAGCCGTTTTTACCGCGAACCTGCTCGCCAAAGAGGTCGATTTTTTTTCTATTGGCACGAACGATCTTATACAGTATGGGCTGGCGATCGACCGCGTGAACGAGCTGGTCTCCGACCTCTACAATCCTTTGCATCCGGCCGTGATACGCATGATAGTTCAGACGGTCAGGGCCGCCAAGGCGGCGGGGATACAGGTTTCCGTATGCGGAGAGATGGCCGGCGCACCGCTGGCGATCGCCCTTTTTGTAGGGATGGAGCTGGACGCGCTTTCGATGAATCCCATCTCCATACCCCGCGTCAAAAAGATACTCCGGGCACTGACTCGCGAAAAATCGAAGCGGCTGCTGGCGGAGGTCCTTGAGATGCAGACGGCCGAGGAGATCGAAAAATTTTTGAAAAAAGAAATGGGAAGCATTTCGCCGATCCATAACAGACATCTATCGATCTTAAAATAGCAAACGAAAGGAGACCCCGAAATGGATTACGACATCAAAGATAAAGCGCTGGCGGATAGCGGCAGATTGAGGATCGAATGGGCAGGCCAGCAGATGCCCGTGCTCAAGGCGATAAGGAGCCGCTTTGAGAAGGAACAGCCCCTCAAGGGAACGAGGATCTCCGCCTGTCTTCATGTGACGACAGAGACCGCCCTTCTCATTCAGACCTTGAAGAGCGGAGGCGCCGACGTGGCGATTTGCGCTTCCAACCCGCTTAGCACGCAGGACGAAGTCGCGGCGTCGCTCGTTGTGAACGACAACATTTCGGTGTTCGCGGTCAAGGGCGAGGATGACAAGCGCTACTATCAGCACATCAACGCAGCTATCGACCGTAAGCCCAACATCACCATGGATGACGGGGCCGACGTCGTGTCCACACTTCACGACAAGCGTCAGGACGCCCTTCCGAACGTCATCGGCGGGACGGAAGAGACCACGACCGGAGTTATCCGCTTGAAGAGCATGGCGAGGGACAACGTCCTCAAGTTCCCGATAATCGCCGTCAACGACGCCAATACGAAGCATTTTTTCGACAACCGCTACGGAACGGGCCAGAGCACGCTGGACGGGATCATCCGCGCGACCAACCGCCTGCTCGCGGGCTCTACCTTCGTGGTCGCCGGCTACGGCTGGTGCGGACGAGGGCTCGCCATGCGGGCGCAGGGTGCCGGCGCAAAGGTCGTCGTTACGGAGATAGATCCTCTCAAGGCGATCGAAGCGGCCATGGACGGTTTCGACGTCATGCCAATGGCGGAGGCCGCGAGACACGGCGACATCTTCTGCACGGTCACGGGGAACAAGCACGTGCTGCGCAAGGAGCATTTCGACGTCATGAAGGACGGGGCGATCATATCCAACTCCGGCCACTTCAATGTCGAGATAAATATCGGCGACCTGAAGAAGATGGCGAAGAGCGAGCGGGAGATGCGTCCCTTCGTTCAGGAGTACGCCCTTCCCGACGGCAGACGCCTCTATCTACTGGCCGAAGGTCGGCTGGTCAACCTGGCCGCCGCAGAGGGACATCCATCGTGCGTCATGGACATGAGTTTCGCAAATCAGGCGCTCTCCGCAGAATACATCGTGAAGAACTATAAGGACCTCAAAAAGACGGTCTATTCCGTACCGCAGGAGATCGATGAAAAGATCGCCTCCATGAAACTTGACGCGATGAAGATCGCCATCGACAAGCTGACGGAAGAGCAGCGGCGCTATCTGGCGTCGTGGCAGGAAGGAACCTGACGTGAAAGGACAGGAAGCGAAAAGGCCCCGCTATGTCTTGGTCATGGAGGAGAATCCCGCACACGCGGAGCTTCTGACGGAGATCCTCGACCGCCATTTCTCGCCGGTCATCATACACACAGTTGATACGATAACGGCCGGTTTCGACTTCCTCTCCCAGACAGTTTACGACCTCGTACTGACTGACATAGTCGTCGGAACCGACCTGCTCTCCGAGCACTTGAAAGAGATGAGACGCCGGTTCAAGGAGCTTCCGCTGATCGTTATCACAGGGCGGGGAGACGAATCGCTCGCCGCGCAGCTGATAAGACGAGGCGCAACTGAATATCTCGTTAAGACGCGCGAGACCTTGGAGACTCTCCCCCACATCCTGGAGCGCTATCTATCAAAATAATGGTGACTCCAAACACCGAAGCACTGACAGGGGCCGACCGAACGTCCGGCCCTTTTTTTTTCAATTCCTTAATTTTACAAGGCATATAGGAATTACTTGCGTCGACGGTCCAAATGGCAGGTTACTTGCATCTAATATCCGCGGAATCCCCCCGTTTGGGGTGAACCAGCGAGGCGATAAATATGACGATGGATAGAATTTCCAAAAGGACCGATCTCATCCCCTCCGGTGAATTTGCAGCCCCCGTGGGTGATGGTGCGAATGCTGGGCCTAAGGAAAACTGCTGTGATCTAAAGGATTTACGCGACTCTTTGGAAACAAAGAGACAGCTTATTCTTCTTCTTGAAAAAGGCGGATATGTGAAGGATATGGCGACGGTCCGGGCCGATGTGGACCGCGCAATAGCCGATCTTGATGAAATTATAGGAGCTTTTTCGGATATATGACGACTACTCCAAAGGTCAGTATCATAGACCGCACGGTCTCCGAAGACAGCCGTGAAGAGGTCAAAGCACAGGTAGCGGATACCCCGTCCAGGGAAAAGTCCACTTTTGTCGAGGTTGGCAAAGATCAGTGGAAGGCCATGGGCACACCTTCTGTAATAGGCGATATGATGGATTACATGGACGGTGTGGAGCGGATGAGCCAGTATAGGGGACCGATCGACGCGATTAGCGACAGCATGATAATAAACGACCCGGTCCGCAATAAGCGTATCTTGGGCAACCCAGAAATCCCTGATGTTCCGGACCTTTACAAGGATTTGTTCAAGAAGAACCCCCGCCTTATGGACGATATGCTGCCTATCGTAGAGCGGTATAAAGCCCTGCTTAAGACCTTTGACGTACTCATCGAAAATATAAGATATTCTCTTAAACAACCCATGAGTCCTCTGGAAGCGCAGGCATTACAAAAGGAATTTGAGGCGCTTAAGTACGGCAAGGCCGATGCGGCCAAGTTTCTTGCGGAGGCAGAGCACTTCTACGATCAGCAAAAACTGCGTGAAGAAGCGGCGGAAGCTGAAGGTGTGTCCGAAGACTGACAAATTATCGTGGTGACAGGTCTCCCCATTTATGGACGATTTCCCTCAATAGTCTGCCCTATCATTATATATAGCGAATTGAAGATGCGACCCAATACCTTATAACCTCCTGATATAATTAGTAAATACAAGAATGCCAAATATGAGGCCTGATGGCCCACTTTGGCAAAGACCTTGCATAATAGAAGGTCGAGGGAACGACTGAAAGGACCATATGCACGTTAACGGAATAAAATCTTTTAAGATCGATTCGGTAGACCCGACGACCACATCGCCCTCCAGCGACCCCGTGGCCGATGAGGTCAGCTCCGATCTCGATGATGTATTTGGTGATGGGACCTCGGGGACGACCGGTTCGGGCAGCGATTGGGTCATAACCGATCCCACGGCTCCTACAGGCGAAGAGGCCACGATGGGGCGCCTTACGGACTATCCTCCGGGCTTGGATTATATCCTTGCCCAGAACGAGCAGGCCGTCAGGTACTTAGACGTCATCAAAGAGCGCTATATAAGCACAAAAGAAGGCCTTATAGCCCTTCGTGAGAATTACAGGAACGCCCTCTACGACGTTACGACGAGCGAGGCCGCCCTCCTCCAGCAGAAGATCGAGCTTGTGAACGCGGCCATCATGAAGTGCGACCAGGAGATCGAAAATTGCACGAACAAGATGGAAGGTGACTCAAGGATATATGATCAGGAAAAATCGACCGGCAAGGACCTAAACGGCGACGGCTGGATAGGAAGGCCCGGCGCCGACGGTTCGCTTAGGGTCATCTATCACGAGGGCACGCCCTATTATCTCGACGCGCAGGGCAACCGCGTCCAGAACCCGTTCCTCGATCCCGATTATGAGGCGAGCGTCCTGAACAACGACTCGTTCACCGCGCTCGATCCCGAGGCCAGCGATCCGGCCATGCAACCCATCGGTTACGGCTCGGAGAACGCGGAAAATGCGGACCTCTATTTCAAGCTCAACGAACTGCGCGACAGCTACGACGAGGAAGGCAACAAGTTCAATACCCCGATCAATATTGGCGTCCCCGAGTATCTCTGGGTCCCGAAAGAAGACGATTCATGGGAACCCAAGCTCTCGGAGGACGACAACTCATACGAGTTCGAACCCGATCTGTGGGAAGGCGGGATACAGAGGGTACCCGAGGACAAGACCGATTACGTACAGGTCCGCGTCGCGGAAGTTAAGGTCTGGTCGGAAGAGGTTCAGGGCATCACGGCCTCCGACGGCACGAAGCTCTGGAACACCATAGTCGAATTCAAGGATTCCGAAGGCACGATAATCGCCAGCATGAGGATCGAGGGACGTTTCGCGGACGGCCCCGCCTCGACGATAACGACATCCGGCAATTACATCGCGGCGTCCTCCGTGGGGATCGGCTTTTTCGGCGCAAACCGCGCGAGCCCAATCAGATTCGACGCCTCCGAATACAAATCGACCGGCCGCCACATAGTTGACGATATGGCCGATGCGCTGGACATCACGGGCAACGACCACGCCTCGTTCGAGGAGAACATGGCGGCGTTCGAGGGCGCGAGCTTCACGACGACATACACGGCGGTCGCGGGCACAGGCACCTCGAGCACGCCTACTCCCACCGACGTCGAGCACGATTTCGACTACGGCACCGGCCACGAGCGCTATACCTCGGAACTTCCGGGCGCGACCGACATGCTCCAGTCCTTCAGGTCGGGCGTGTTCGTCACAGGCCTCCGCGGCGAGTTCACGGGCAGCCAGTTCAACGACGTGTTCGACATCCCCGACGTGAACTTCACGAACGACTACATTGACGAACACACGCCGGAAGACGCGGAAAAGATCAAACCCGAAGATCCCCTTTATGCCTCGGTGGTCGACGGCGGCGGCGGCGGCAACGACTTCGTAAGAGCCGGCAAGGGTAGTCTTTACGCCAAGAACGTCACCTTCGCGTGGGTCGAGGCGTGCCATGACGACAGCGTCATGATCAAGGTCAGACAGCAGACCTATACGAATCTCGAAGAGAACAGCGATGCGGACGCGGAAGACACGATAAACAACGACCCCAAGAACTTCGTTTATGTCCACGGCTCCGGCACGACGGGTCTCTTCGATGAAGGCGAAGGCCATACTTCGCAGAACGAAGGGTTCAAAGCGGGTTACGAGGGCGACGATTATTACGAGCTTTCAGGAGAGATAATGGTCTCCGATCCGGCCAACCACGACGTCGTCGGATGGGAAGAGTTGAGCGACGGTAACCAGGCGGGCGAATTTTCGGGCGAGTGGGCCGAGATCGAGACGGAGATCATCGCGCCCCTTAACGACGCGATCACGGGATTCGGAATCGAGGAGGACCCGGAGTTCGACGCCACGACCGAATGGAGCAATGAGTACGGATTTGCCGCCGAGCAGGATGCGGAGATGGACACATTCTTCAACGACATGTTCGGCGATATGAACGAGTTCGAGGTAGAAATGACGGAGATGTCCGGAGGAACAATATGAGTACGATCAACACCAACTACAAAGCGACGACGGCGACCGATTACGCAGGCAACGACGCCGGCTACTACGCCGATCTGAAGGCCCGCCTGGAAGAGGCGCTCCGCGAACTCGAAGAGTACAGGGAAGAGTACGGCACGTCGCTCACCGACGAGATTCTTCAGCAGATGGGCCGCCTTGAAGTTACGATGAAGGCCGAGATGGCGGCGCTCGAGGCGTACGGCGAAGGCGGAGCGGTAAGCGGAACGTCCCCCGCCGGCAATATGTGGGATCCCCCTTCCGGACTTCCGCCGGAGTTCAGCGTCCCCGAAGGCGGAACTCTCGATATAACCCAAAACCCCGAAGACGCGGCAATCTGCGACGAACCGGAAGCGTATGCCGGAACGGTCACCTTCGAGAGCACGGACCTCAACTTCTCGCTGCAGGACGATTCGATAAGCGAGGTCGAGGTCGAGACAAAGGGCAAGGACCTCGTCCTGACGCTGATCTACGAGGACGGCAGCAAGAAGTCCTGGGTCATCAAGGACGGCGCGGTCCGCTCCGAGACGATAATAATCGACGCCACGACGATGGGACATTCGGTCAAGATAGACGCCTCGCGCTCCCTTCGCATCAGCGACGGCAAGCACGGCAGGCCCTACGGCGAGGTATACGGTTTTCAGATATGGGGCAGCAACCACGACGATACGATCTACGGCTCGCAGGGAGTCGACGGCATCGTGGCCCTTGCCGGCAACGACAAGATAGACGGCGGCGCGGGCGACGACGTGATATTCGGCGACGATCTCTATGAAACGCAGCATGCCACTGAAGTGAACGGCGTCGCGCTGACCAACGAGAACAGCCGCGACGATATCCGCGGCGGCGCGGGTGCAGACCAGATCTACGGCGGCTCGGGCATCGATACTTCGTACGCCTCCGACGACGTGAACGGCACGAGCCCCGACGTAGTTCGCGACATGGGCGGCGAGGTGTTCGAGGACACGGCCTCCGCGCCCAGCCCTGACGATTGGATGACCCTTGACGACAACTGGGAGTGGGAAGAGGACGACGACGGAACCATAGTCCTGAAGCACACGGGCGAGGAAGGCGGCCAGATAGACATAGACAATATGCCCGAAGGTTACACGATGGCCATGGCCGAGGTCGATCCGGACGATCCCGATTCCCTCATCATCACCTTCGTGGGCGAAGACGAGGATGGAAATCCGCAGACCTTCAAGATGAAGATCGAGGGATTCTTCGAGAACACGGTCGGCATGGATCCTTCGCTTGCGGTCATCACGCTCAACATCCACGGCAGCGAAGAGGGCGACATCATCGACTTCCACAAGATCACGCCCGCCGTCGAGCATACGAGCGTTAACATCAATATCTACGGCGAAGGCGGCAACGACATGATACTAGGCGTCGAATCGGCCCTTGTGAGGGACGGTATCGACACCTCCGATCCACTGACCAGCACGGCAGGCGAGCGGGAGCTCAACCGCGTCAACGATGACGACGTCTTCTTCAACGACGACGAGGACAGCGACGGATACCATGACGGCTACGAAGCGACGGTCGAAGGCAACCAGATCGTGATCCGCGAGGACGGCGATACAGAGACGGAGACGGGCGACACGGTCCGGCTAGTCGCTCCCGAGGGCTACGACCACGGCTACATCACCGTAGGCGAGGATGGGTACACTTATGTCGTGCTCGTTAACGACGAAGGCGACACGATAGTCTACAAGTTCGAGGATTCCGATCTCGACTACACCAATATCTTCTTCTATACCGGCAGGCCGGAGGATTCTGAAGAGGGCACGACGGAGTACGAAGAGATCGATCTCACGCCGGTCTCCTTCGAGGCGGGCGCGGACTACGGCGCGCTCTCCGGCGGCGACGGCTCCGACGTGATCTTCGGGCACAAGAACTCGAAGTTCGACGACGACGAAGAGGACCTTATTGTCGAAGGATCCTTCAAACAGGAGGTCTAATAGGCGACGCGAACGAGATATAATCCGTGGGCCGGGGCAGTAGCTCCGGCCCTTTTTCTTTCCCTTGCCTTTAGAATATCCTTCATCTCCCCGGGCTCCAGCCGCCCCTTCCCTATCTCCACGAGCGTTCCTACGATGTTCCTCACCATGTGATAGACAAAGCCGTTTCCGGTGCTA
>DYJF01000045.1 GCA_020723205.1 Bdellovibrio sp. | reverse complement strand
TCTGCCTGTGAATGATAGCGGTGTGGGTGGTGACCTTGTCCAAGAACTCCCTGTCGTGCGAGATGATGATGATCTCGTTCTTCCAGCCCTTGAGGAACCGCTCGATCCACCTTATCGCGACGATGTCCAGATAGTTGGTCGGTTCGTCCAGAAGAAGAAGGTTGGGTTCGGAGACGAGGGCCTTGGCGAGGTTCAAGCGCACCTGAAATCCGCCGGAGAGCTCGAGCGGAGAGCGGGCGAGGTCCTCTTCGGTGAAGCCCAGTCCGAAGAGTATCTTTTCCACCTTGTAATGGTCGTACTTCTCTTCGGGTTTCAGCCCCTCGCAGCCGACCTCTAGAACCGTCTTCGAATGGAACTCGATCTGCTGCGTGAGGTAAGATATCCGGTAGTTTCTCGGCGTGACTATGCTTCCGGAATCGGTCCCTTCTTCTCCGTTGATGATCCTGAAAAGGGTCGTCTTTCCGGTGCCGTTCCGGCCGATGAGCCCCAATTTTTCGCCGGGTTCCATCTGGAGGGTCACGTTCTCCAAAATGACGACCTTCCCGAATGATTTCGAAATGTTGTGCAGGTGGAGCATGGCCAAAACTCCCTATCAATTTTGGGGCCCCATATCAAACAAATTGACGGGGGAGGGGGGTAGTATGTAAAGAGGCGTCCTATGAAGAAACATACCATATTTTTAGCGGTCCTGTTCTCCACCCTGCTGCCTTTGGCGGCGGGGGCCGCGACGCGCCTCGTTTCGCCGTCCGGCGCGGATGCGGGCGATTGCACGGCGCTTCCCTGTCTTACGATCGGCTACGCCGCGGGTCAGGCGGTCGACGGCGACACCGTCTCCGTTGCTGCGGGGACCTACGCGGAAGAGGTTGCCGTATCGAAGAAGCTTGCGTTCTCGGGCGCGGGCAACGACGGCACTGTCATCGACGTCCTGCCCGGGAGCTACGCCTTCGTCATCGCGGACGGGACCTCCGACGTTGCGATCTCCGGCTTCCGGATCGAAGGAAACGCCAACAGCGCGGCGCCGCAGGAGGGTGGCGTGCTGATCGAGGCCCCGAATCTGGGCATTTCGAACGTGACCGTGACGGGCAACACATTCTTCGGCCTCGACAACGGTTTCGAATCGAGGGGCGAGCTTACTAACATAACTGTATCGGACAACCTCTTCGACAAGCTCACCGACTGGAGCGCGATCGAAGTGACGACGCTCAACATGGGTTCGGGGCTTCCATACACGGTGGACGGGATCAGGATAACCGGCAATGAGATACGCAATTCGCTGGGTGTCCCCATCAAACTTTCGAACTACACGAGGGCGTCGGCGAGCGTCATGAAAAATTTGGAGATCACGGGAAATTCGATCCACGACAATAACGGTCAGGCCTCCCACATGGAGAACTGGACGGGCGGCATCGCGCTTCGCCACGGGGCGGTGGGCGTTACGATCACCGGCAACGATGTGCGCGACAACCTGAACCTTTCGGGCATCAACATCGCAGGCACCGGAACCTACGACGAGCTGACGGTGACCGGCAACTATCTGGCAGGCAACGTGGGTTGCGACCGTTCGCCTTTCAGCGCGGCGGAACACGCGGCGGGGATCAAGTTCAGGAGCATCACGGGGCCCGTCACCTACACGATGGAAGGGAATTCGATCGTAGGCAACGACGAGGGCGCGAACAACAACGGCGCCGCCGTTCTCAAGATGTGGGACAATTACTGGGGCTGCGCCGCGGGTCCCGGCGCCTCGGGCTGCGACACGGTAACGGGCGCGCTCGACGTATCGCCGTGGCTCGGGGGATCGCCTGCCGTATCCGTGAACATTGATCCGTCGTCTGGGTCCCTCATGGTGTCCCAGACATTGAACCTCGTGGTCACGGCCGACCGGCTGGGCGGGGCGACAGATGACATCACTTCAGAGTGCAGCTTCGAGAGCAACGACGCGGCGATTGCGACCGTGGACGCGAACGGCCTTGTTACGGCCGTTGCACCGGGCAGCGTTCGCATCAGCGCCGAATGCGCCGACGAGGGCACAACTGTCACGGTGAATTCCGATATCACGGTCGGCGCTGTCGACACCGGCGAGTCTGAAGGCGGCGAAGAAGAACAGGGCGGTCAAGCGGGGGATGCGGGCACGACGGTCGGCGGAACGGGCGAAGAAGACGAGTTCGCCGGCTTGAAAATGGGCGGCGGCTGTTCCATGGAGATAGTCCGGAACGATCCGGCCGGCGCGTTCTCGGCGTACGCGTATTTACTGTTTTCCATCGCGCTTGCAGGCGCCTTGCGGATAAGAAAGACGATACCCTGTTCGCTCCCCAAGGCATAGCCCTGTCACGGGCGTGCGGAAAATCCCTACCAGCGTCTCTTTATGCGGGACCTGTTCTTCCTGCCTATCTTGCGGTTCGGGTTGCCGCGGTTCCTCGCTTGGGCCGCTGACGAGCCCACAGCGTTGGCGGCGCTTTCAGAATGGAACGGATGGTCGTCGCGCACGGGGATCGGACGCTTCAGGAGGCGTTCGATGTCGCGCAGGTATTCGCGTTCGCTGTGTCCGCAGAACGATATTGCGATGCCCGCAGCGCCGGCGCGCGCGGTGCGGCCTATGCGGTGCACGTAGCTCTGCGGCTCATTGGGCAGGTCGTAGTTGATGACGTGGGTGATGTCGTCGACGTCGATCCCGCGGGCGGCGATATCGGTGGCGACCAATACGCGGCAGCGCCCGACGCGGAAGTCCTCAAGCGCGGCCGTGCGTGCCGACTGCGATTTGTTGCCGTGGATCGCCTTCGCGTTCACCGCCACCTGGCCCAGCTGCTTTACGAGGCGGTCTGCTCCGTGCTTGGTCCGCGTGAAGACAAGGGCCCGGTCGATGGCCGGGTTCTTGAGAAGCAGTGAGAGCAGGTTGCGTTTGTCGGAATCGTCTACGAAGAGGATGCGCTCTTCCACAAGATCCACCGTGGATGCGGGCGGCGCCACCGAGACGTTCACAGGGTCCTTGAGCATGCCTTCAGCAAGTCGCACGATCTCCGGCGCCATCGTTGCGGAGAAAAGAAGCGTCTGCCGCGCGCGCGGGAGCGCCGCGATTATCCTTTTGATGTCGGGGAGAAAACCCATGTCCAGCATCCGGTCCGCCTCGTCCAGCACGAATATCTCGACGCCGGAAAGAACGGCATGTTTCTGGTTCATGAGGTCCAAGAGCCGGCCCGGGGTCGCGACCAGTATGTCCGCGCCGCGGGAGAGGGATTTTACCTGCGGGCCCTGGCCCACGCCGCCGAATACCAATGCGTGCGAAAGGTGGAGATATCGCCCGTAGGTCCTGAAACTCAAACCGACCTGTGCCGCGAGCTCGCGCGTGGGGGTCAGGACGAGCACGCGCGCGCTTCGTGGGGGCGCCTTTTTGTGGTTCGTGGAAAGCCGCTGGAGGATGGGCAGGGCGAAGGCGGCGGTCTTGCCGGTGCCGGTCTGCGCGCACCCTATGAGGTCCCGGCCCGAGATCAGGTGCGGGATCGCCGCCGCCTGAATGGGCGTGGGGCGTTCGTATCCTTCGGCCACTACGGCGCGAAAGATCGGCTGCGCGAGGCCTAGCTCGCTGAATAACTGGTTCTTCATCTTACATCCTTAAATTGACCTGAATGAGGCGTCAAAATGGCGCCGGCTGAAACAGGCAGGTTTTTGTGTGATTTGAAACAGGGGAAGGATTCCGTTTGAAACCACCGTGCTTACGAGCGCTACCTAGACCATATGTCCAGGGAAGGCAAGCACTACTATAGTATCGGTCGGTCACAAGAAAGGTTGCGCGGTATTTTCACGGGGCAGGAACGCTTCGTTAGACGTTGAAACGGAAGGAGATTATATCGCCGTCCTTTACGATGTAGTCCTTTCCCTCGAGACGCAATTTTCCCGCCGCCTTGGCGGAGGCGATCGCCTTTCCGGAGGATATGAAGTCGTCATAAGAGACGACCTCCGCCTTGATGAAGCCCCTCTCGAAATCCTTGTGGATGGCCGAAGCCGCCTTGGGCGCAGTGGAGCCCGCGGGGATGACCCACGCGCGCACCTCGTCCTCGCCCACGGTGAAATAGCAGAGCCGGTCCATGAGGCGAAACGATTCACGGATGATGCGCTCGAACGCGGGTTCCTCTATTCCAAGTTCCTTGAGAAACGGCGCGCGTTCGGCCGCGGGCAGATGCGATATCTCCATCTCTATCTGGCAGGCGATGTCTATGACCGGCGAGCTGCAGCCGGATGACTTCACGAAGGAGGTTGCGATGTTCTCCGATTCCTCGTGCGTGTTCAGGACCACGAGCTCGTGTTTCATCGTCCAGAACGTAAAACCCTTGAGCGATCTTTGCTCCTCGGCGGTCAGTTCAAGGTCGCGCGCCGGTTTTCCCGCCTCCAGCGCCTCTTTGAGACGCGGCAGGAGGTCGGCGTGCATCGCATCCTCGGGCTTAATGTTCACCTTCTGCAGCTTGGCCAGCCGTTCGAGCCTGTGTTCGATCACGACAAGGTCGGAGAATATCAGCTCGTCGGTGAGCTTTCTGTAGTCAGCCGTCATTTCGCCGGCGGAACCTCCGGCGAAACCTCCGATTATGTGTATGAAACCGTCCGCGCCGCTCGCAACTTTTCTGATCTGCCCCCACGCGTCCTCTCCCGTTGCGTTAATGTCAAGAAACGGTACCGATGCCGGCGTGATCTTTTTCGGGTTGAATATCTTTACGAGTTCGTCGAATCGGCGGTCAGGTACCCGCGCGGAAGCCCGGACGGCCGGTTCGCCGAACCGCTCGCGGCTGGCAATACCCGTCATTATCTCGAAGAGAGTGCTTTTTCCGCTTTGCGGCAGTCCAAGAACGGCTATTTCCATGGTCCATGTCCCCGTGTCAGAAGATGTCCAAGGGGATGCCCCTTGGGGAGGTGGTGTCGTATTCGACATCAGGGGGCAAGTCAATAGCCGCGGCCGGCTCCGGAGCGTTCTCCGTTCCAACCGCCCAGTCGGAAGGGTCCTGCCAGTCTGCATCCTGCGTGTTCGCAAAATAGACGATGACCGCTCCGGCCGCCTCCAGAGTTCGAAGCTCCGGCAGCTCGTAGGTGTAAAAGATGCGGTTGGCCCTCGCTCCTTGAACGAAACACCACGACTTGACGGCTGTGCCCGTGGCGTCGCGGATGGACGTGGCCATGTCGGCGTAGCGCTGCGAATACTGTCCCCATATCGTATCGGCCTCCGGGAACGTAACGGGGTAGGGGTCCGTATAGGTGGAGCCGTAAATAGTTACGACCCCGTCCACGCTGCTGCCCCGTTCGTACCAATGTTCCTCGAGCATCGTGACGTAGGCCGGATACTGGTTGGACGACGTCGCTCCCTCGTCCCATATTGCCTTCTGCGTCGCCTCGCCCTCCGCCGACACGTGGGAATTTATGGAATCCAGAACTCGGACGAGACTTCCGTGGTTCCCGCTCCCCGACCAGTAGCCCATGTGGACCTGCGTTCCGGTGCGCAGGATGGCTGGCTCGTAGGAGTATGCGTCGTCTAAAAGCTCTTCGGTGAAGAGCTGTGCGGCCGTGACGGCGGTCTTCGTCGCGGGCGGCGTGAAGACCGGAGTGTAGGGATCGTACGGCGCGACGCTGTCGCATGCAGCAATGAAAACGGCAAGTATGAGGAAGCGAGAATATATTTTCATTTGAACGAATACTCATCCGCGTTGACCGATACCGATTCGACGGTCATCGCGCGGAACTGTTTCGTTGTGGAATCGCCCATTATGAAAATGATCGCCGCCGTGTCGGTCGCGCGCGGCATGCCGTTGTCGCCGGTGGAGCCGTTCCAGAGCTTCGCGGTCGCCGGCAGGTCCGTGAGCGGAGCCCCGGCGACCCCCAGATGCGGCGGAAGATTGCCGCAGCTCGCCTTTGGGCCTCCCACCATCTTGAAGACGGCGTCCGTGGGAGCGAGATCGATCGTCGTAAAAACGCCGGCGGGCAGCGAAAATGCGGCCAGCGTGTCGGAATCCACGGTGACTATGCCGTCGTTTGCCGCATCGAAGACATTGTCGCCGTTACAATCCACCTGAAGGTTTATGTAGAAGAAGGACGTGCCGCGGTCGAGGCGGACCGTCATCGATAAGGAATCGATATCGGAGACCAACACACCGTCATATTCCGAGAGTCCCAGGAGCGCCTTATTGCCCGTGCCCGCGCCGTTGAAGGAGCCGGCCAAGGTTCCGGCGGCGGTCGTGTCCGCGGACTGCATCACGAGCCCGTCGGTCGAAGAGAAGAAGTCTATCCTGTTGACGCCGTTGAGCCAGACGCCGGAGGGGATCGTCGCGCTTGTTCCGGCGGCACCCGCCGGACCGGCCGGCCCTGCCGCTCCCGGTTCCCCTGCGGGACCGGCCTCGCCGGCCTCGCCCGGTTCGCCGCGCGGTCCGGTGACGCCGCCCGAGGGCTCCGTCGGGGTGTCGGTGACGGCGACCGTGCCGCCCGCGTCGTCTATCGTGAGCGCGCCGCCCCCGCCGCACGCGCTCAAAACGAGCGCCGCCGCCGCGAATATGGTTCCCACCTTTTTCGTTATCATAGGACCTCCTGTTCAACCCAGATGCAGACGGAACTTTTTAAAAGCCGTCGTGACACAAACGATGGATATCCCTATCAGGGCCAGCGTCCTCGTGACAAGGACGTAATAATCCCCGCCCTTGAGCATGATATTGCGCAGAAGGGTGGCGTAATACTTGAGCGGGTTGAACGCCGCGACCACCTGCAGCGGCCACGGCATGTTCTCGATCGGGAACATGATGCCGGATAAGAGTATTGCGGGCATAAGGAATATGAAGCTTCCCATCATCGCCTGCTGCTGGTTCTTCGCGATGATGGAGAGCATCGTCCCGATCGCGACGGTCGTTATCAGAAAGAAGGCCGTGGCCACGGCGAGCCACAGATAGGAGCCGCGCATAGGGACGTCGAAGCCGGCGACCGCCACGAAGAACACGAACGGGAGGTTCACGCAGCCGATGATGAAGTAGGGGATGGTCTTGCCCAGAAGTATCTCTTTCACGGAGACCGGCGCGGAGATGAGCGTTTCAAAGGTTCCGATCTCCTTCTCCTTAGCTATCGACATGCTGGTCATCATTATAGTGATGATGCACATGAGCATGCAGATCACGCCCGGCACGAGGTTGTATGAGGTCTCCAGCTCCGGATTGTAGAGGGTCCTCGTCGCGAAGTATATCGGCTGGTGCTGCGTCTCGGACGGCTTGGTCTGTGCCTCCACCGCGAAGTCCATCGAAGAGGTCCTGCCCTTTCTCGCCCCCACCGCCTCGTTCACGATGTTCGTGAGGTAGCCGTGGATGCCGCGGCCGCGGACGAGGTCCGCCCCGTCTATCACCGCTTCGATCTCCCCCTCGCCCTTTTCGTAGGCGCGTGTCAAGCCCCCCTCCGGCGCGTAAAGCTCGAGGTCCAGCGAGCCGCTGCGGAACTTTTCTATGTCCTCGCCGTTCATCTCCTCGGAACCCGCTATCGGCACGAACCAAGTGCTTGCGACAGCGTCCCGCCTGATGTCGCGGAAGAGCTGGTCGTTTATCATGGGCTTGGCGTAGAACTTCACGTTCTTGACGTCGGAGTTGAGCGCCAACCCGAATATCGCCAACTGTATCATTGGCGTGACGAAGAGGAAGAACTTCATCCGCGGATCGCGGAGCGCCTGCACCATCTCTTTTTTTACGAACGCGCGAAGCATCTTGAACATATCGTCACTCCAGAGTGCCCTTGAACCTTTTGGTCGCGGCCGTGAAAAATACGAGCCCCAGCACGATGAGAAAAGCGAACGGGACGATGAGGTCGCCGAACGAGGCCCCCTTCAGGTAACACGCGCGGCAGATGACCATGTACCAGCGCGCTGGCAAAAGGGCCGTGAACCACTGCCAGATGGTGTCCATGTTGGGGATGGAGAAGATGAATCCCGACAGGAGCATAGAGGGCATGTATCCCGACATGAGCGACATCTGCATCGCAAGCTGCTGGTTCTTCGCGACCACGGAGATCAAAAGCCCCATGGACAGGTACGTCCAGATGAACAAAAGACTCCCCGCGATGAACGCCAAGTAGCTGCCCGTGAAGGGGACGCCGAAGACCAGCCGCGCCGCGACGTATATGAACGAAAGGGCGATGAGGCCGAGCGCCACATATGGGAGGAGTTTGCCGAGTATTATCTCCGGCGGGCGCGCCGGCGTGGAGAGCAGAAGCTCCATCGAGCCGGTCTCCCATTCGCGGGCGATGGTGAGCGCCGTGAGGAGGATCGACAGGATCGCGAGTATCACAACCGAGAGGCCCGGGACTATGAACCACGGGCTCTTCTGTTCGGGGTTGAACAGGAAACGCGGGGTGATCTTGACCTGTTTGAGCGGCGGCTGCGGAGAGAGCGATTCGTAGTACTGCTGATTGAGCGCGATCTCGATCCCCGCCACATAGTTGGCCACGAGGTTCACGGTGGTGTTGTCGGAACCGTCGAGCAGCACCTGTGCCACCGCGCCCCTGCCGTTGTAGAGGTCCTCCTCGAACTTGTGCGGGATGATGAGCGAGAGCTTCGATCTTTCCGTAGTGAGAGGGCGGTCGGCCCGCGCTGCCAAGGGTGCTACCTCGTTGATGACGAAGTACTTGGAGTCGATGAACTTCTGATAGACGACGCGCGACGTCTGGCTTATGTCCGCGTCGTAGACGGCCATGCGCACGTCGTGGATATCGAGATCGATCGCGAAGCCGAACATGACTGTCAAGAAAACGGGGATGACGAGCGCGACCACCATCGTGAACGGGTCGCGCATGATGTGCATGACCTCTTTTCTGGCTATTGCGAGCGCGCGTCTGAAGCGAAAGGTTCCCGTCATCGGTTCTTGCCCTCCACCATCCTTATGAACACGTCCTCCAGCGACGGCTTTATCCTCTTGCCCTCGAAGGACGGAAGTTCCCTTTTGAGATATTCCTCGAACGCCGCAGGCGTCTTCACCATCGCATGATAGCGCATGCCGAATATCTGCAGCTCGTTCACGAAGTTCTGCGATCTTAGCTTCTCCTGCCAGTCATGGGGGGCGCCCGCGGCCGGCGTTATCTCGAAGATTGTCTCCGGGAAGGCCTGCGCCTTGAGCTCGTCGGGAGAGCCCAGCGCTATCAGTTCGCCGGAGCGCATGAGCGCCACGCGCCCGCACTGTTCGGCCTCGTCCATGTAGTGCGTGGTGACGAACACCGTCTTGCCCGCTTTCGACATCTTGTTGATCAGATCCCAGAACTTCGAGCGCGCGTGCGGCGTGACTCCCGCGGTCGGCTCGTCTAAAAAGACGATGTCGGGGTCGTGTATGGTGGCCGCCACCAGCGACACCTGCTGCATCACGCCTCCGGGAAGATCGCAGACCATCGTGGTCAGGGGCCAGTCGAGCTCGATGAAGCCGATGAGCTCCTTTATGCGCGACTCGATCCTGTCATCATCCATCTTCCTCAATTGTCCGGTGAAGTTTAAGTTTTCGGAGATAGTCATGTCGCGGTAGAGCGTGAATTTTTGCGACATGTAGCCGACGCGGGATTTTACCTCCATCGGCTCCGTCGCGGGATCGGCGCCCGCGACCTTGACGGAACCGGCGGTGGGCGGGATGAGCCCGCACAGGACGCGGATGGTCGTGGTCTTGCCGGCCCCGTTGGCGCCGAGAAAACCGAATATCTCTCCGGGGGAGACCTCGAAAGACACGCCCTTCACGGCCTTGAAATCACCGAAGGCGACGACCAGCTCTTTGACCGTTACCGCTTTGCCGGCGTTCATTTCGTTCCCCGTTTGAGATAGAACTCGTCAAAACTCTTAACGCCCGTGTCGGCCAGGAGCTTTCTCGGCTCGCCGGAGGCAAGATGCTTTCCGGCGTCCAGAAGATGGGCCTCGTGGCATCGCTCCGCCTCGTCCATGTAGGCGGTGGAGATTATTATAGTGATCTTCTGGCGCGAGAGATCATAGAGCAGGTCCCAGAACTCACGGCGGCTGATGGGGTCCACCCCGTTGGTCGGCTCGTCCAAAAGCAGCACCTTCGGTTTCTGGAGCAGGGCGCACATGAGACCGAGCTTTTTGTACATGCCGCCGGAGAGCTCGCGCGAGCGCCGCTCCGTGAACTTGTCGAGGCGGGTTATTTCAAGCAGCCGCGTCCTTTGTGTTTCGAACTCCTCTTTGGAAAGGGAGTAGAGTTCCCTGAAAAATTCCAGATGCTCCTTCACGGAGAGGTCCGGGTACAAGCTCTGCGCGCCGGGCATGTAGGATATCCTCTCGCGCAGGTCTAAGAACTCCGTTTTTTTTCCGTCCTCTTTCCAGAGGATGTTCCCGTTGTCATGGGAATAGAGCGCCATGATGACGCGGATCAAGGTCGTCTTTCCGGCTCCTTCGGAGCCGATCAAACCGTGCAGCTTCCCTTCGGTGAACTCGATCGAGATGTCGTCAAGGGCCCGCTTCTTGCCGAACGATTTCGATACGCCTTTGAGCTCGACTGAAACCGGCATTTTTTATCCCGTCATTTCTTTAATCTTGCGAATCTGACCTCGATCGGCATTCCCGGCTTCAGGAGCTTTTCGCCATTGTCGAACCTTATCTTCACGCCGTAGACCAAGCGCGTCCTTTCCTTTCTCGTCTGGACGTTCTTGGGCGTGAATTCCGCCTCGTCCTTGATGTGGATGATGCGTCCCGCTATCGGTCTGTCCTTGAGCTCCGGAAGCAGGCCGGTCACATCCTGGCCTATGGAGATGGATGCAAGGTATGGCTGGTCCACGTAAACATACGCCCAGACGTCGGTTAAGTCCCCCATCGCCATGAGCTTCGTGCCCGTATAGACGTAATCCCCGCCCTCGTGGAATTTCGTGAGGATGGTCCCGTCTATCGGGGAGCGAACCGTGCACCATTCGACGTTGAGGGCCGCTATCTCGTAATTTTTCTTAAAGGTGTCGTACTGCTCGGCCGACATGTTGCCCGTGGCGAGAAGCTTCTCGGCGCGCCTAAAGTCGTTGCCGGCCTTGGCGAGATTGACCGTCTGGTCCTCGCATGTCAGCCGGTAGAGCACGTCCCCTACCTTTACGAGGTCCCCTTCGTCCGCGACCCTCTCGGCTATCTGCGAATGAACGCGCGCCGCCACGTCCACTTCCGTTACTTCTATCGTTCCGACGTAGATCGACTCGCCGTCGGGCCAGACGAAGTAGGCCGCGACCGCCAGCGCGACGATCGCCAGCACGACGAAGCGCTTATTGGCCTTGATCTTCTTCATCAGGTCCTTGGGCCTCATGTCTTTGATCATCTGGGCTCTCCTTCGGTTTCCGCGAGCGACAATAGCTGCGCTATGCGAGCCGCGAGTTCGGCGTCGGTCTGGGCCGAGTTCACCTTGACCGCGAGCGCTTTTGTGTTGGCCCTCTGCACGTCGAGGAATATGACCCTGCCCGCGTTGTAGGAATCGAACATGAGCTTGGCGACCTCCACGGCGTCCTTCACCGCCCTGACGTTGGTGCCCCGAAGCTCCTTGAGCGTCTTGATGCGCTCCCTCGTCTCTTCCGTGTCGCGCGAAAGGTCGATGGCGGTCTGTTCCTTCTGTTCCTTCGCGGAATGGGCTTGGAACTTGCTGCTGCGCGTCTCCTTGCTTATGAGTCCCCAGTCGAGGATCGGCAGGTGAAAATTGAGCAGCATCTTGTTTTGCTGGATCGTCGTGTTATCTCCCAAGTTCGGATATTCGAACGTCGCAGATCCGCGCATAGTTATCTTGGGCCAGTGGCGCGCGCTGGAGCTTTTTGCCGCGAGGTCGTGGGACTGCTGCTGGTCGGAGAGCGCCTTCACCTGCGGATGGGAATCTATGTCGACGTACGTGTCAGATCTGGGGAGGAGAGCCGAGAGCACGTTCCGGATCGGCTCGACCTCGAGCTGGTCCACGCCGGGAGATGACGGGTCGAAGCCGAGAGACGCCACGAACGCCCTCTTGGCGACGCCCAAGTCGCCCGTCGTCTGTTCAAGATCGCGTTCGCGGTCCACCATCTCCTGATGCGCGACGGTTAAGTCCAGAAGGTCCGCAGTGCCCGCGTTCTTCTTGTCGGCGACGACCGCGTACTGCGCCCGGGCGAGGTTCAGCGCCTCCTTCACCAGCCGCAGCTGCTCTCTAGCAAGCTGGACGTTTATGTAGCTCGTGCGCGCGTTCAAAAGCACCTGCCTTGTGTCATAGTCCATGTTCTCGGTCTGCTGGTCGGCCACCTTTTCCAAGCTCTTCGCCTTTTTCGTGATGTGGCCGGTGTCCCACACGACCCAGTCGAGCACGGGTCCCGCCGACCAGTTGGTGTGGCTTCCCACCTGCTGATTTCCAAAGACGGGCGATGAAATGGAGCCGACCTTGGACTGGAACATGCTGTCCGCGCCCAAGGAGAGCTGCGGATAGCGTTTGACCTGTTGCGCCGCGGCGTTCTCCTTGGCGGACCTTACGACGTACCTTTGCGACGCGATCGTGTGCGAGTTCTCGATGGCGAACTGCTCCGCGTCCCTGAACGATATGAACGATTCAGGCGGCGTATTCTGCGCGGCGAGGGCGGCGCCGGAGAGAAATATCTGGAGAACGGAGATTGTCAGGATTTTTCTGGATGTGGACATTGTGTATGGTGACCCCGCGAATCGGTATTTACTTCAATAGATTATGCCAGTAGTCAAGCATATATCGCTTTAGTATCCTTTGGGATTGCAATGTGGCCGTAATAACTTTAAATTAGCCCATATTTTAACGAAAGGGGGATCGTTATGCCTATCCAACTCCTGACATGGCGGGATGCAATTGTGCAGGCCCTCCAGGGCTTCGTGAACAAGATCGTCTTCATCGTGCCCAATATCATTGCGGCCATAGTTATCCTGATCATAGGATTGCTTTTGGCCGGTCTGTTGGGCCACGTGGCAAAGAAGCTCGTTGATCTGACGAAGCTCGACGTCTTTTTGCAGAAGACGGTGGGGCTGAACAAGCTCAAGGAACAGGGTATAAAATTTACGGCCGCATCCTTCTTCGGATGGGTGGTCAAATGGTTTATCATCATCGTCACGTTCATAGCGGTTGCCGACATTCTCAAGTGGGCCCAGCTCACAAGCTTCTTTGAGGCGGTGGCCCTCTATTTGCCCAATGTCATCATCGCTGTTTTGATCCTTCTGGTGGGTTTCATCTTGGGCGGCGGCTTGAAGGACGTGGTCATCAAGGCGGTCAAGGCCTCAAAGCTTCCCGATTCATCGGCCGGACTTCTGGGTACGGTGGCCCGGGCGTCGGTGATCATTTTTGCGGTCATGGCGTCCCTGACGCAGCTGGGAGTCGCCTCCGATCTGGTGAAGATACTTTTCACCGGTTTCGTCGCGATGCTGGCGCTCGCCGGAGGGCTCTCGTTCGGTCTGGGCGGCCGCGAACATGCTACCCAGTGGCTGGACAAAGTCAAAAAAGACATCAAACAGTGATCTGCGGTTTTGAGTTCTTTAAGGGGCGGGATAGATCCTGCCCCTTTTTTGTTGTGTGTGGGGGGGGCTTATAAGGGCCTCTCTTGACTGTCTGAAGCCATTTTGTATAATTTACGCAACTATTCTTATATATCGGCGATACAGCGGGCGTCCGCAGGATCCTCTTGCGGAATAATAGTAAGGAGAGAATATGACGAATGCGATCATGGGAACAATGTGCCTCACACCGGCACTGGCTGCGGCGACGACAGTCAGGGCGATCGTGCCGATGAACTTCACCGCGATGGCCGCCCCGATGCCGACGGCCGCGATGTTAGGAGGAGCAAACAGGCACGCATTTGCGCAGCATCCGACCGGGCCAGCGGAACCACCCATGACCGAGACCCGCTTTGAAATGTCCGGACCGGGCTCTGGAAAGACACCGCCCCCCGAACGAATGGGGAAGGGTGTTGTGACGCATGGTTTTCTCGGTTGGATGAACTCTCTGGGGATCAATGTCATAGACACGACGCTCTTCGCATCTGCGCTTGCCGCTTTCTCGAACATCAGCCAGGACTCTCTGCTTATGTACGGCTATCTGTTTTTTTCCGCTCATCTGATGGTCGATGTGGGCGTGCCATTTATGCTGTGCAATGACAAGACCGGTTCCGAATATTTTCATCCGGTGTCGTGGCTCCTCCGCAAGTTGCCGGTGGATCCGTCCACTGTCCCCTCGCAGCCGGGCAGCACGATCGACTGATAATGAACTGCAGAAAGGTCGGCTGGTGTCCCCTCGCGCAAACATTAGAA
>DYJF01000044.1 GCA_020723205.1 Bdellovibrio sp. | reverse complement strand
GGTTACTGGATATCGGGGCTGGCTTCAATCGTCGGCTTTGCGATCATCAATCATTATTACATCCGCGACCCGATAACCGGCGCTACCGACTGGCGTTTTTTCTGGGCCACGACAATGGGTATCGTTCTCGCCATTGTAATTTTATGGATCACAAATCATTTCACGCATCCGGATAAATCGTCCGCCACGGAAACGGCCCTCGCAACGAAGACCGGCCCCGCCACGATGCTCTTGACCGGCATGGGCGTCGGCTTAGAGTCGTCTGTGTGGGCGGTCCTTGCTATCGCGGTCACGATAGTCGGCTCGTTCCTCATATTCCACGGCTCAATAGCGCTTGCGGCTTACGGCATCGCGCTCGCAGGTCTTGGACTCTTGACAACGACCGGTTTCATTCTGGCGATGGATACGTATGGCCCCATCACAGATAACGCGCACGGCATCTTTGAGATGAGCGGGCTGACCGAGGCAAAGACCGGCGAGGCGGGCAGAAATCTGTCGTGGCTCGATGCGATAGGCAATACGACAAAGGCCCTCACGAAGGGGCTGGCGATCGCCACTGCGGTCCTCGCGGCAATTTCTCTCTTCAGATCGTTCATAGACGAGGCCCACCTAAATGAGATCGGCATTCAAGTGAATCTGCCGATGGTATTCGTGGGTCTTTTGATCGGAGGCGCGGTTCCGTTCCTGTTCTCATCGTTCGCCATCAAGGCGGTCGGACGCGCGGCGTTCAAGGTAGTCGAAGAGGTTCGCCGTCAGTTCAGGGAACACCCGGGCATTATGACCGGCAAGGAAAAACCGGAATACGCCCACTGCGTTGATATCGTCACCGAAGCGGCGCAGAAGGAACTTCTGGGGCCGGGAATTTTGGCCATCGCAACACCGATACTTGTTGCCTTCGCGCTCGGCGCATCGGCGCTCGGTGGATACCTTGCCGGCGCAATACTCACCGGTCAGCTAATGGCGGTCTTCATGGCCAACACCGGCGCGGTCTGGGACAATGCGAAGAAAAAGATTGAAGACGGATTTTTGGGCGGCAAGGGAAGTGCGGAGCATAAGGCCGCAGTGGTCGGCGATACGGTCGGCGATCCATTCAAGGATACTGCGGGCCCGGCTTTGAACCCGCTCATCAAGGTCATGAATCTTGTTGCGATCCTTGTGGCACCATTCGCAATACGAGATCTCACATGGCAAACGAAGGGGATCATCTCCGTTTGCTGCCTGATCGCTCTGGGTATCGCGATCGCCTTCTCCAAGCGCGGCGGGTTGGCGAGCAAAAAGGCAAAGTAAAGTGGCCGTTCGCCCTGAGCCCGTCGAAGGGCAACGAAGCAATCTCATGTATACAATGATAAGGGCATGGTTCAAAAGACCATGCCCTTTTTGTTAGCAACTTTTCCGCCTGCGGTCCGATAAGATTGATGTAACCGGCCAATTGGGAGCAACTATGACAGACGTCAATCGGGACCTTATCTGCGTCAACGCTTCAGACGGCGAGACTTATTGCGTGAGAACCGACTATGACGAAGGGGAGCTGCCTGCTCAAAACGAGATCTGCAGGACGTCCCCAAGCGGCGAGGTCACTTGCGTCAGGACCCACTACGAAGAAATGCCCAATAAAACCCTCCAAAAACTCCTTAAATAGAAACCTCTTATCTGCCCTTTGGCACGGAATTATTATTCTGGAATGGACTTAAGTGGTTGATATTATTGATATACTAAATTTACGCGCAAGCAACTTTAGGGGGGGGGAGCCGATAATAACTATGTGGACAAAATGGGGGACCAAGCCGCAGGGGGAGCAATATGAGTATTTGGGATACAGTATCTAATGTTGGCCAGAAAATGGTCGGTGCTGTCGATGAGGCCATAGATAGTGCGGTGGAATTTGCCAGCCATCCGACAGAAACCGCAGAAGCTGTCGGCCGCTTTGTAAATGCCGTACCTCGATTAGCTACGTACTCTCCATCGTTACCGCCCACAACAATCTGGTTAAATGAGCTGAAAGATGAGAACGCTTCGCTTTGGCTCGCCATCGGCTTGATTAGCGCGGGCCTTTATGAAGCAACCGGTGAGGGAAATCCAGTTTCATTCGGAATTCAATTTTCACTCTTTTAAATCTATGACTTGGAATGTATGGGCATGGTTCAAAAGACCATGCCCTTTTTTATTCTTCGAGCTTGTCGAGAAGATAAAATCTCTAATGATTCTCGACTCGCTACGCTCGCTCGAATAATAAAATTAGACTATCTTATTGACTAGTAGTCTGTTATTGGTCTATAATTCAGGTATGGAAAAGAATATAATGATACAGGCATTCGAGGCACTTGATAAGGAATTGACCAAAAAAGCCGAAATACTCATAGGCGGAGGGGCGGCCATGCTTTTGGCCCACGACATCCCCCTTTCCACAATGGACATAGACGGCGTGCTCATGAAATCGGTCGTAACGCCTGCCGAGCTCGATCCTCTCGTTAAAAAAGTCGGCAGCGACTTAAAGATCGGGGCACACTGGTTCAACGATTATATCAACTCGTTCACATACACTGTGCCTAAGGATTTCCGTTCGCGCCTCGTGACCGTTTTTACAGGGAAAAATCTCACAGTTGTCGCATTGGGCAAAGAGGACCTTCTGATAATGAAATGCTTTTCCGGACGGGAGAAGGACATAAGCCACGCAAGGACGCTTGTCAAAAAGGGGACCGATACAAAGATCGTTAAAGCACACATAGAACAGCTTGGAAAGAAGGGGCTTCACAGGGCAAAAGAGGCGCTGAAGTTTCTTGAAGATGTCTGTGAATCTGTCGGAGAAATATAAATATGCTGACGGCAATACCCACAACAGATCACTTGAACCGTCTATATCATGAACTGTCTCTGATCGGAGCCGAATGCGTGGGAGAATATCGAGAATGGCCGTATGATAAGCCCGATAAATCGCATCTTCTGGCACTTGCAGCCGAGATGCTCCGTTATGATCCACGTTTATTGACGATTTTGGTTATATATTCCATCAAGCATTTCCATGAAATCAATCCGACCGAGATTCGCAGTTTATATAATGATATGGAGACGCCGCAAGTTTTTGCAGTTATGGCGGAATTTGTTAAAACGGCAACGTCCGACGAAGAATTGTTGTATTGGGCCGATTATTTTCAAAAAGGCCTTTCGCCAGTTTCACTGCAGTTCTTCTTTCATTATTTATATGTGCCAGGTGGTGCGCTAGCGGATCGTGCAGTCGAAAGAAATCTTCAGGAGTATAAGAAATGGGGATTCATAGCGTCTGAACGTCCGACAATCGACCAAAAAACAAAAAGAACCATCGGCTCTTTCGACCACCCTTCACGCCGCAATATTCTGGAAAAGCTCCTTCATGAACGAGATTTCATAACCCTTTCCGACTACATCTCGGCGCTCGATCACGGCATATCCCGCCAGCAGGCCCTACTTGATCTTAAGTCCGTTCCGGGTCTTCAATGCGAAGGCCGCGGCCGCGGCGCCCGCTGGCGGGTGGCAGCATAGATGCAAAATTCGAAGGATTTCGACCACGATGGAAAAAGTGGCTTATGGGTGACATTTCCCTCGCTACGGCGGCTTGCCTCACACGCCGGCAAGCCGCCTGCGATTCTTCGCCGCATTATATAGGCTATGGAAAGCGGCGAATTCAGACGCCGCTCGGGAAAAGTCCCCCAACGCCACTTCTTTCCTTCTCGCCGAAAACCTTCGGGTTTTGCACCCCTGTCTTCTCAGGTTATCTTTTTGGCACGGAATTATCATTTTGTAGTGGGTCTATCTTATTGATATTAAATGTATGGGCATGGTTTGAAAGACCATGCCCTTTTTTTATGATGTCATTGCGAGCCCTTCGACTTCGCTCAGTGTAAACTCCGCGAAGCAATCTCAAGGATTTCTTGGGATTGCTTCGTCGCGGGTCTGTCCCGAGCGAGTGCCCGTTCTCCTTCGACAAGCTCAGGACGAACGGACACGAGTCAAATGGCCTCTCGCAATGACATCACAAGATCGCATAGCTCTTGAGGATTTTTTTCAAGGCAGGGAGCTGCTTTCTTATTTCGTCCACTTTCCCAAGATCGATATCCGCATATAATATTATGTCGCCGACGGGAGAGGCCTCGGTTACGATCTTGCCCCACGGGTCAACGACCATGCTGTGGCCGTAATATTTGACACCGTCGGCGTTATGGCCGCTTTGGTTTGTTGAGACGATATAAAGCTGATTTTCAAATGCGCGGACGCGGTTGAGTGAATGCCAGTGTTCTTTGCCCGTTCTTTCGGTAAAGGCAGATGAATTGAAAATGATCTTGCAGCCGGCGTGCATCAACTTTCTGAACGCCTCGGGATAGCGAAGATCGTTGCAGATAACGAATCCGACCTTTCCGAACGGGGTTTTGGCGATGCAGAGATATTTGCCGGGTACCATCGCTTTCGATTCAAGGTAACGTATTCCCCTCACCCCAGCCCTCTCCCGCCCCTCAACTTCGCTCGGGACAGGCAAGGGGAGAGGGGGTAGCTCTTCGAAATCGAAAAGGTGCATCTTGGAATATTTGCAGACAACCTCTCCCTTATGGCCGATGAAAAAAGTCGTATTTCGCGGCAACCCCTTTTTCTGCCTTTCCATTATTGAACCGCCTACGATGAAGCACTTAAACTCTTTGGCAATTTTCTTAAGCATCCTAATAGATGGACCGTTTTCGTTTTCGGCGACCTCCCTCGTCCTGTCGAACGGCCCCATCCAGTTCCACATCTCGGGAAGGGCGATGATATCGGCACCGGACCTCGCCGCCTCGCGGCAATAACGCTCCGCCTTTGCAAGGTTCGCCGCCTTGTCCGCCCCCACATCAAGCTGCACCAGCACTATTTTTACATTACGTTTCATATCAACCATCATAGAAGTGGTTGGCGCAGGAGACACAGGGTTTGGGGGCGTCTCCGAGAGCCGACCACTTCTACATTATTCCTTTTTTATATAGAACTCGTTCGAGATGACGGGCGGCACGTTGAAATCTTCGCTCGTGAAAATAACAAGGCGATATTTGCCGTACGGCAGCTCGCCCGTATCAAACTTGTAATCCACCGATTTGCCGGGTTTAACGATGTGCGATTTTTTCTGCTTTTCAAGCACTTCATGCTCGGCCCACTTGCCTTTTCGGAAATGCTCATACCAGATGTTCTTCGTGAGCTTGGCCGTTTCATATGTCGCGTTCGTGACCGACACCCCGATCTGATCTCCTTTGCCGTAATCGTTCTTGTCGGTCACCGCGCGCCACGCGCTATTAGGGTTCGCCTCGGTCCCAACAAGGACCCGCTCCTTTTTCTTGGCCTCTCCCCAGCTCCTCACCGGACCCAGATCCACATGTACGAAATCAAACGCCGGATAATATCCCACGCCGCCTTTTTTGAGCGACTCCGCATAATCTCTAAGGGCCTCCTCCGTCACCTCATCTATATGAATATCGGCTGCGATCCCCTGTTTGTGCAAGCTCTCGTTCGCGACGTTCCTGCCGCCCTTTTTCAACTCGCCGTTGTACATTGGACTTCTATATCCTGAAAGGATCTCGACCGATTCCGCCCCGAAGTGGTCGGCGATATCGTCAATGAGCTCGATCAGCGCGGTAGGAATCTTCGCCGTCTTGCCGTCCGGCGAGCGCATCAGGTGGTTTATTTTTTCAAGCGCGTCTTTGTCGTAACCTTTTTGCGTCTTATATGTAACGTCTATCACTTCATCCAGATGGTAGTTATAAAGTACGATATGACCATCACCCGCAAACACTCGCAGCGATGACAACAGGCAAAAAAGAATTATGATTGATCTCGCAACGTTTTTCATGCGTCTTGTGTCTTGCGTCTCGTGTCTGCTTTACTGCCCTATTATCACCTTCAGCGTGTCCTCATCCACATCCGTGGACATCTTTCCTTTGGTCGTGCCCTTCGGCGCGGCCTTCGTCTTCTTTTTCGGAGGGGCTGCCGGTTCCGACTCTTCTTTAGGCGCCGCAGATTCCTTCGCAACCGCCTTCGGTTTTGGTTTCGTGACCTTTACCGGTTCCACAGGCGTTGTTTTCGGCGGCTCGACCGGTGTTATCGCAGGGGCGGCTATCGCCTTCGGCCCTTCAGCGGCGGGCGCGGGAACCAAAGCGGGCGCAGCTGCTGCAGGTACAGGTGCAGGGGTCGGCGCTGGAACAGGCGTCGAGGATGGGGGCGCCGGCATTGCGGGGACCGGTGTTACGGGTGCGGGCAGCGGCGCTGGTGTGGGCACAGGTGTGGGCACAGGTGTCGGGACGGCGGCCACCGGCGGTGGGATCGGCGCAGGTGCTGGCACTGCCGGTATGGCCGGCACAGCAGTCGTCACAGGCGGCAGGGCAGCCGGTTGCGCCATCGAAGCCGGTGCGGGAACGGGCACTATCCTTTTTAAGTTATCGGCGAGCTTCGCGTCGTCCGGTCTTACGGACATCGCCATTATCGTCCCGCCTACGACGAACGGAACGTTGATCGTCCCCTCGGCGGTGGCTATCGCCTTCCTCGAAACGGGATCCTTGACGAGCTTGGCAGACGTATCCTTCGATATGAAGACGCTTCCGTCCCCTGAAACTTCTCCCGTCATGCCGATCGTGCCCTTGGCCTCCGCCCGATAGAACGGATCGCTCCATTCGATCTTGGGCAATGTCAAAATGCCGCCCCTCGTATTGAAAGAGGCCTTGAAGTCACGGACGTCGCTCCCAAGCGCCGTTAGTCCGTCTTTCGTCGCGACATCCAGCCCACCGGTCGCATACGGTTCAAGCGTCCTCCATACGGCATCCGTCAATATTTGTTTCCCGACCTTGATAGGAGCGATCTGACCCGTGGGCATCACAAGAGTACCTTCCGTAGCGAAGCTTTCTCTTAGCGAACTGCTGTCCATACCGGTCGCATCGGCCTTGAGCACAAGCGAAGCGATGCCGCTCATCACGGCCGGAAGGGTGGGTATCTTCGCCGTGTCCAGATTGTCCGCGACGAATTCGAAATGAAAAACAGGCGCGGACCTCAAATCCACGCCTCCGTTGCCGGAAAGCGCTCCGTCATAAAGAGAGCCCTTGAGCGCGTTCAAGGTCAGGACGTCGCCGGCATATTGAAACTCGGTATCGAGGTTCATGAGCGTGTGACCCATTGCGGAGGCCTTCGCTGCCGTGAGGCGGCCGCCTACCGACCTCCCCATATCCTGAAGGAGCGGACCCTGCACGACAAGTGATATCGTAGGACCGGCCAACTCGTCGAAAAAGACAAGGAACGGGAAATAATTTCTTAACTGGACCGCATCGAAGGATGAGGGTGTGAGGGACAGTTGCACAGGATGGCCCGGCTGGTTCACGACCGTTCCCGCCACGTGGAACGACGCGTCCCCCAGCGTGAGCGTCAGGTCCTCAACGTTCGTGATTGAGGTCTGGTACGTGCCGGCAAAGACCGCCTTCAGCGGAACGCTCACGTTTTTCGTAAAAAGATTGCCTATCCTGATCCTACTCTGCGACAGGTCTAGATGACTCTTGACCGACATGCTGTCCTTTGTGCCCGTAAGATTCGTATCAAGCGCGAACGGTCCGGTGAGCTCGAACCCGACCGGAAGCCCCTTCGAAAGTGATGGGATAAGCGCGCCCAAGGACTCCAGCGTAACGGAGGGGGTGGCGAAGTGGACATCCATCGACTTCATGTCGTAACGGTACGTCCCGTCGGCCGTGAACTTGGAGCCGCCGTAGATCACGCCGAGCTGTTTTGCGGCGATCGTCTTCTGCTGCCGGTCGATCGAGATATCGCCCGAAAGATCCACTCCCTGTCTAATAACGCCGGAGACCGCGCCAGAAAGCCGGATCGAGGCGGAGAAGACGTCTCCCAGTTTGATGTCGGAGGCGGAGAGCTCTATCTGGTCCATCACTAACGGCTTTTCGTCGCCCTCTTTTATATGTCTCACCGCACCGTTGGTGACAAAGATGGAGCGTATGACATAGCCCTTCTTGCCGGTTTCTTCATCTCTCCTTGCGAGAAGAGATATGTTCGTCGTCCCGTCCGGAGCTACCAGGTGATCGAGTGTCGCGTCCTTGATCGTGAAATCCGTTATGATCTTTCCGCGAAAAAGGGGCGCCGGCGAGAGGCCGCCCTGAACGATCGCCGCGTGGAAGACCGGAACGCCCCTGAAGGGAAGCTTGTTCGTGGAGATCGTCAGGCCGCGTATCGTGAACGCGGGGTAAGGGAGGATCTGGAACCTGAACGAATCCAGCGAGACGTCGCCCTCGACGGCCCCCCTGATCTCGTTCACCACGGCTTCCCTGTAGTGTCCCGTCGGAACTACGAACGGCGCAACGAAAAGAAGCACCATCATCGCCGCGAACGCCGCCACTATGCCCAAAAATATCTTCATCGTTTCTTTTTAATGATGGAGCATGACCTTTATCTCTTCCAGCCAAAGGATAAGGAGGTCGTGTATGTTCTTATCCAGATTCGGCGGGACCTTGTGCGTCTTTATGACTTCCATGAGCATATCCAGCGCCTTCTGCGTCTCGCCTACGGTCAACGGAATTCCGCTCTTGGCAAGGAGTTCGTCGCGGAACTTGAGGGTCGTGTTGACCAGCATCTTGAACATCTGGTGGGATTTTTCGTCCGTTTCGTTGAAGTGTTCTGCGATCTTCGAGAAAAGCGCCTGAATATCGTCATCTTTTAAGCTCATATACGCAAATTATGTGATAAATCCGACCTCGTCAAACAGTTTCGCCCTTGCAGAGGGGCCGCCTCTTTTATAAGAATGGTCAAGGGAGGTACGGCGTGAAAAATCCGCTGAAGGGAATACCCAAAAATGCCGCGGTTCTGGGGGGTGCTAGTCTCTTGAACGACGTCGCAAGCGAGATGATAGCGCCGCTTCTGCCAATATTCCTGACCACGACGCTCGGCGCCGGTCCAGCCGCGCTGGGTATCATAGAAGGGGTTGCGGAGACCACCTCCAGTTTCTTAAAGATCGTTTCCGGCTACATCTCGGACAAGATGGGAAAGAGAAAGGGTATCGTCTTTTGGGGCTACGGCATTGCGGCAGTATCGCGCACGCTCATCTCGGTCGCCACTTCATGGGTCCACGTCCTCATGCTTAGATTCGCGGACCGTGTCGGCAAAGGCATCAGGACCGCGCCGCGCGACGCTCTTCTGGCCGATTCGGCGGAGCCGGCGTTCCGCGGAAAGGTCTTCGGCTTTCACAGGGCTCTGGACCACGCAGGGGCCGTGCTGGGGCCGCTCATCGCGTTCCTTTTCATAAAAGAATGGAACTTCGATTACCGCACAATATTCTTTTTGACGCTTATACCCGGACTGCTTTCGGCAATCGTCATCGGCGCGCTGGTGAAGGAAAAAGTGGTCGAGGGGAAAAAGGCAGGATTCGTCTTCAAATGGGGCTCCATAGACGGCCAGTTCAACAAATATCTCATCGTGCTCTTCATATTCACGCTCGGGAACGCCTCCGACGCGTTCCTGATACTGCGCGCGATCGACGCCGGCGTGTCCAAGACCTTCATTCCGGTCCTCTGGGCGGGGTTCAATCTTGTGAAGTTCGTGATCTCAACCCCCGGCGGTGCGCTCTCCGACAAAATAGGAAGAAGGCCGGTCATCATCACAGGATGGCTCATCTACGCCGTCATCTACGCAGCATTCGCGTTTGCCTCAACTGCGCTTCACATCACGCTCATATTCGCCGGTTACGGGGTATATTATGCGCTGACCGAGGGGGTGGAGCGCGCGTTCGTGGCGGACTTAGTTCCGGCCGAGGTCAGGGGAACCGCCTTCGGAATATATAACGCCGTGATAGGCGTCGCGGCCCTTCCGGCAAGCGTCCTCTTCGGACTTATCTGGAAATACTACGGGACAGAGGCGGCTTTCTTCTGGTCGGTAGCCCTTGCGGCCTTTGCATCACTTGGACTTCTCATCTTTGTGCGCCCAATAAAAAAGGCCGCGGCTTAAAACCGCGGCCCTTCTTTATCATTATAATGTACTACTCCGTGCAGCTCGTGCAGTCGGACGAAACACCGCAAACTTGAGATGTGGAATTGATGACAACGGTCGTCGTGCCGGAGCATACGTTCGTGGGCTCGACTTCGCCCGTTGCCGATCCCGTTACGACCAGAGCGCTGATATCCACGGTGCCCGCGATATCGCCGGTGGCATTAAGGACCGGAGAGCCGGTGAACAACATCTCATAACTAACGCTTGTAAAGCTCTGGCCCACGCCGCTCACCGAGCCGGTCAACGTGGAGTCGGCGGTGCCGTTCAGTATCACGCTATACGTCGTACCGCCCACCGTAACGTTCTTCGCGCAATCGGTGAAGGCGAGCACCATGCTCCCCATGATACTGCTGCAGCTCCATTCCGCTTCCGGCGTCCCTGTACAAGTGGCCGTGGCCGTGCCGGTCACACCGACGCTTCCGCTCGCCCCGCAATTGTTGGTGGTGTTGATCGTCGCTGAATAATTTTGCGAGGCCTCTTTCACGATCATTGCCGTTGGCGTCATGTTCGCAAGCGCGTATTGGATACCTGCGCCCGCAGCTCCCGTTGCCTCGTCGCCCGCCGCCTGTGTCGCGGCCTTGGTCTGGTCCGACGTCGGCGTGGGGGTAGGACCGCTGCTTCCGCTCCCACCGCAGGCGGCGATAAGTGCAAGCACCGCCATCGATAGAACGATTTTCTTCATACGCACCTCCTTATGTATTGTGTATTGGGCGCGTATACCACTTTCCTTTCGTCGGTTCAACCGTTTTATGGACAGTGGGGCGGGTGGAAGCGGGCGTCCCCTTCGTTCAATTCATAGAGGGTCTTAAAGGTCGGCTCCGCCCAGAAACCGAATCCGCGGCTTCGCGCAAGGTCGTTCGCGGCCTGATAGACGTCCCCGTCCTGATTGCGGTATTTCTCGTAGCCGTAGACGCTTCCCACGATGATCTGCAGGACCTGATCGTCCGTCAGGTAATGTTCTCCGTTCGCCCCGACAAAGGCCTGATATTCGTTCGACATCGCCTCGCACTGCTCTGCGCTGAAGACGACTTGAGGATCCGGAAAACCGCCTCCCAATATCTGAACGAGGAGCTTAACCTTGGGATCTTGCGAGTTTTTCAATCTCTTGACGAGCCAGCCGACCTTTCCCAGATATTCTTCGTATTTTTCTCTTCCCTCGGTCGCCATCAACTCCGGCAGGCGCTCGTGCATGTAAATGCCCAAGAACGACGGGTACATCTGATAGAAGGAACCAAGGCGCCTTCCATATATGTCGAACGGCTGCCACGTGCCGCAAAGGGCGACCGGCGTCTTCTCCCCTTCGCCATCCCAAACCCAGCTGATCTGCGACTCCTCGATCAGGCGCGGGACGTTACCGCTCCCGTTCCAAGTGTTGAGGTCGTTCCTTATGAGACCCGCAAGCCGCCCCGTATAATCTATGTGCATCGCGATGAATCTGTTCACGAGCTTCAACTCTTCATCCGGCAACTGCGCGTTGCCCAGCCATTCGCGGCGAAGCTTGTCCGTGTTCCCGACGAGCTTCGGACTGTGGGGGTTAGGAACCTCTATGCCTTTGGCGTTCCTTATATAGTAGGGCCCGACCTCGGGCGCGTCTATGCCGCTGACTCGAACGCTCACCACCGCCTGGCTCATCCGGCAATCCTCCGGCTGCATCTCGACCGCCTTGCACGTATCGCCGTCATGACAACTTTTAAAGAAGATGTAATGCGCAGGCGGAGCGGCTCTCAATAGATCTCCGCCGCCCAAGAATATCGTGGAAAGACCGGCAACGAGACTTGAATCTTCCGACCCGCCCTGCGGCATTCCATCCGTCATGAACGGACGCGAGAAAAGATATGCCTCGAAGCCGGAAATTGAATTCCCTGCGGTATAGGAATCTTCTATGTCGCTACCGACCTTATCCTGCGGGCTGTTGACGCGCTCGCCTAAAAGCTCCGAGACCCAGGAGGCCTCGATATCGGGGTCGGGAAAGAACGGGCCGATCCGTGACGCAAGATCGTCCAAGGTGTATCTGTCGAGGGGACAAAACAGCGGCATACGATTCTCCGGCTCTCCCCCACCATCTCTCCGACGGTCTATAGGAAACATTTCGCAAAAAATAAAGGGCAAAGATTCAACTCGTCCTTGGCAAAACCCTTTAAATCCTTTATTATTTGCCGTTCTCTGAACAGGGGGTTTCATGAAAAAGCTGTCCGCGAACGAGCTTAGGTGGCGCTGCCCCGAGGAATTCCTCAAGTTCTTCAAGGGAGCCGACAAGATACCTTCAACAGCCATGGTCGTGGGGCAGGACCGCGCGTTGAAGGCCTTGGACATAGGACTCAAGCTCTTCCGCCCCGGTTACAACATCTATGTGTCGGGCATTTCAGGGACCGGAAGGATGACGACCATCAAGCGCGTGCTCGAAAAGATGCATCCCGTCTGCGAACCGCCGCCCGACCGCTGCTATGTAAACAATTTTGTGGACGCCTCGCAGCCGGTGCTTCTGACGTTCACACGCGGACAGGGAAAGACGTTCAGAGACGACATGCGCGAATTCATCCGCGTGCTCCGCACCGAGGTCCCCAAGACTCTGGAATCGCAGCACGTCGCCAAAGAGAAGGACCTCATCGTTGACCGCTATCAGCGTCAGGAAAAAAAGCTCTTCGAAGATTTCGCGGAGCAGCTCAAAAAAGACGGGTTCGCTTTGATCCAGATTCAGGAGGGCGGATATGTGGCTCCCTCCATATTCCCTATCGTCGGCGACGAGGCGGTCTCGATAGACTACCTCGACACGCTCGTCAAAGAAGGGAAGATGCCGGAGGCGGAGCGCGACGCCAAGGCGAGAAAACACAAGGAGCTCTCGGCCGAGCTCAAGCGCGTCCTGCAAAAGGCGAGGGCGCTGGGGCGCGATATGCATCACGCGCTCGACCGCCTGATGCAGCGCTCCGGCTCGATGATATTAGACGGCTTGATGGACGATCTTCGGAACCGTTACACCGACGAAAAGGTCAGAAAATATCTCTTCCGCGTGAAGGCGCATATTCTCAAAAACCTTGAGATGTTCACCGGAAAGGAGAAGCGCGAAGAGGGAGTGATCGTGGTCGGAGGCGGCCGGCCGCAGGAAGATCCGTTTTGGGTCTACGACGTAAATCTTCTCTGCGACCAGACCCAGGAGGGCGCGGCGAAGGAGTGTCCGATCGTCGAGGAGCACAACCCTTCCTATACGAACCTCTTCGGAGCCATCGAATACAACATGGCCGGAGGCGGCACGTGGTCCACGGATTTCAGGCACATCAAGGCGGGCTCGATACTCAAGGCGGACGGCGGATATCTCATCGTGAACGCAATGGATCTTTTGAAGCGCCCGTTCGTGTGGGACCACTTAAAGCGCGTGCTCAAGACCGAAAAGCTCGTCATCCAGCAGCCGGAATATTATTTCTCCTTCGCGCCGCTGGCGATCAAACCGGAGCCGATCGAGCTCAAGGTGAAGGTCATAATGATAGGGAACTCATGGCTCTATAACATACTCTACAACTGGGAGGAGGAATTCTCCAAGACGTTCAAGGTGCTCTCCGATTTCGACACGACGATGCCCGTAACTAAAGAAAGCGTGAAGCAGTACGCATCGGTCTTAAAGACCGTCTGCGAGCGCGGTAAACTCAAACCGTTCGACAAAGAGGGGCTCGCCGCCATGCTCGAATACGGCGTGGAGGAGGCGGAGAACAGGGGCCGCATCTCCACCCGCTTCGCGTACATCACGGACGTCCTGCGCGAAGCCGACTACTGGGCGGAGAACGAAAAGGCCAAGAACATCGGCCGCCGCCATGTGGAGCAGGCGATTGAGGCGAGGCGCGAAAGACACCGCCTGACCGAAGAGCGAGTGCAGCGCCTGATCGAAGAGGGCGTGATACTCATAGACACGAAGGGAAAACGCGTGGGCCAGGTGAACGGGCTCTCCGTCTATTCGCTGGGCCACGCCACGTTCGGAAAACCGTCGCGCGTCACCGCCTCCACGTCGGTCGGAAAGGCGGGGCTCATTAATATCGAGCGCGAGGCGCGCCTCTCCGGACCGACCCATGACAAGGGCGTCATGATACTTTCCGGATATCTCCGCCAGAAATACGCGGTCAACATGCCGCTCAACCTGTCCGCGTCCATTTGTTTTGAGCAGTCGTACGGCGGCATAGACGGCGACAGCGCTTCTTCGACGGAGCTCTATGCGCTCATCTCAAGCATCGCGGAGCTCCCGATAGACCAGAGTTTCGCGGTGACCGGTTCGATCAACCAGATGGGGGACATACAGCCGATCGGCGGCGTGAACGAGAAGATAGAGGGCTTCTTCGACGTGTGCAAGGCACTGGGCCTGACCGGAAAACAGGGCGTTCTCATCCCGGTGCAGAACATGAGGCATTTGGTCTTGAGAAAGGACGTCGCCGACGCGGTGGCGAAGAACAAATTCCACATCTACTCTATCAACAGCGT
>DYJF01000043.1 GCA_020723205.1 Bdellovibrio sp. | reverse complement strand
AGAGGCGTCCCGACGTTGTAGTCGATGTCTTCATCCCGGCGGCGCGCTTCGGAGAGTTCTTCAGATGGTATGAGAAGGAGTTTGACTACTGGCCGCTCTGGATCGTTCCCTACAAAACGTCCGAACCCTATCCGTGGATAGCGGACGGCCACGCGGAGGGACTGAAGGACGGGCTCTTCATAGATTGCGCGATCTACGGAAAACCCAACAGCGAGCCGGACATTGACTATTCGGAGGCCCTCGAGCGAAAGACCGTAGAGCTGGGCGGCATCAAGACGCTTATTTCAAGGAACCATTTCGACGAGGACACGTTCTGGAGGATCTACAGCAAGCCCAGATACGACGCGGCAAAGGCCCGTTTGGATCCCGACAACCTCTTCGGGAACCTCTTCGAAAAAATGAACCGGCGCTAAAAATATAGGTTGAAAGAGCGTCCGCAGATGCACTATAGGGGCTTCTCTGAAGTTAATTCCTAAGGAGGAGCCCATGTCGCCTGTGTTGGCAAGTCAGACCTTTCCGATGATGCCCACAACTCTGTTCCCGATGCACGCCGGTTTTTCGCCCGCGGTGATGGCAGGTGTCCTGCCGCCTACCGTGTCGCAGCTTGCGAGCGGCATCGCCGCGTACAGGCGGGACAACGGATACGAGCCGAACGAAAGATATCCGTATCATATCATAGGGCGCCTGCTGGAGGGGGAAAGGTTCGGCGTGGAGGAGAGGGAATTCGAGATCGCACGGGCCATGGTGCATCAGATCGCCCACTCGATAGCCGGATATCAGATCGGTGACGTCGAGATGAACGCGCGTCTTTTCATCGCGCCGATAGCCGCTGCGGTCGCCGCGTTCCCCTTCGTCGGCAAGGGTGTCGGCAAAGAGGCGAAGTCCGTCAAGGACAGGGCCGACGGGATCGCGACTGAAGCGATGCGCGCCGCCTTCAACCGCCGCTCGGTAAGGGGTACGATCAAGGGAGGAGAGGGCGGGGGCCGCGACGGCATGGCGAGAAGCGGGGCGCTCTATCTGGGAGAGCTTGTCGGCACGCAGTATGGCATGCCGGTGGATTTCTTGGTGGACCCTCTCGAGGTGACGAACGCCACGAAGGCGCTCGACGCCCAAGGGGCCTACGGGAAGGTAGGACACGGGTGGTCCGCGGAGATATCCGATCCCGCGGGCTGGTTTCCCGGCTATTCGGGGGCGAGCTCGCTGATGCTCGCGGTGGACGCCCGTCAGGGCGGCTCGAGGTCCTTTTCCGATTTTCTCTCTCTCGACAAACTGCAGGTGCCGTATCGCGTCGCGCGCAGCATCCCGAACAGGGGAACGACCCTCGCCGTTGAGGCGGCGGACTTGGTGAACGCCGTCTCCGCCGCATTGAGGATGCCGCCTGCAGAGCTGCGCGCGGCGGGGCTTGCGCGTCCGCGTCACATGACAACGATGAAGGGCTGGATAGAAGCGGGCATCGAGCCGTGGAACATCTTCACGCCTTCGGACGGAGACGCGATGTTCACGCCGGCGCTCGCGGCCGGTGCGCTTCACTTCGCGGGCCTGACCGGCGGCGTCATGGAGGGCGTGATAAGCGCCGCCATGGGCATACCGCTTGGGGTCAGGACCTACATGCAGTTCGTTTCCAACTATCGCTTGGGCGAAGAGAAGGAGGCGGCCGATCTCCGCAACGAGGAGCACCGCTTCGGATACTCCGAGGACGAGTATGCGGAGATGCTTTTGACGAAGTTGTTCGACGGGGACCATATCGGCCACACGTTGAGGGTCATAAATCAGCGGGGCCAGATCGCCTCGCAGATAAAGAACGCCGCTTTCGCGGCCTTCAACGACGGTGTTTTCAGAAAGGAGGAGTACGAGGGTTTTCTCGCGCACTACGATAAGATCGTCTCGGGTCCGGGAAACGGCGTGCGTTTTACGGATGACGAACGTAATTTCTTAAAACAGGTCCTCACCGACAGCGGGTTTTTGGACGTGCGCCGCGTCTTGAGATTCGGCGATCTGGTCTCTTCGCGCGGATGGGTCGCGGCGGCGGCCGCCATCACGCCCAACAGGTGGGCGCCGCTTCTTGGTATCCGCCACGGCGGAAACAAGCTCACGGTGGACACTCTCGTTGTGGGTGGCTCCAACGCCGTATATATTTTGGAGACCGACATCGAGGAGAGATGATAACGGTCACCTCTTGCGCGGTCCTCCACTCTCGATCTGCCGGCGATCCCCAACTCCAGCATGATTAGCGCGTTCACTCCGTCGACGGTGGATCTCCAGTATTTGAAAGCGCAGAGGCGGTCTGCGATGATGTCCTTTCTTTGTAGGCAGGGGATTAGTCCCAACGCCAAGCAAGCCGAGACGCGAGATGTGGGAGAGGGGAAGGTGCCCGACAGGTACCCCAAACCACACAGCCCCGAGAGCCAAAGAAGCCCAATTATCTGCGAGCTAAATACTTGTCATCAGTAAGGTTTCCCGCTATATTCCCCCTGCCATGGGGATTAGGCAAAAGATCCTGTCGTGTGTCTTGATTCTGCTCGTCTTTCTCTCTGCCTGCGCCTTCAAAAGAGCGGAGTCGAGGGGCGTTATGTCCTACCGTCACGGGCGCGTGTTCCTGCAATACGGCGGCTTCTACCGCGTTGGAGAGCTTCCCGACGGCTGGGGGCGCATGAGTTCAAAGGCGCGTGCCATCTCGTTCTATAATGAAACTTTCAGATCCTCCATCACAACGGACGCGTTCTGCGGCAGAAGTTTTTCGGACAGGCCGCTCGATACGCTTGCCGGCGAGCTTTCGTCGGTTCTCTCCGACCGGACCACTGTAACGACGAAGGAGTTCATGCTGGACGAACGCGGAGCGCTCGCGCTTACGGTCGAAGGAACGATGGACGGGGTGCCCATTGAGATGAACATCGTTGTCGTCAAAAAGGACGGCTGCAATTTCGACTTCATTGCGGTCATGCCGCCCGACTCGTCGGATCAAGTGCGCAGTGATTTTGAAACGTTTTTCACGGGATTTCATTATTAAAATTTCCCCTCCTTTGTAAGGAGGGGGCAGGGGAGGTAGATCTACCCCACCCATCCTCCACTTACAAAGGGGAGGGGACATCAGCACATGGATAACCTAGCCCTGACACCTTCGATCTTTTCGCCGCGCAACTTCTTTGTGTCTATCGGCCAGCGCTTCCTCAATTTCGTCACGCACATCGGCGGCGTTACGAACCTCGCCGGCCGCGCGTTCCAGGGCATCTTCAAATACCGGTTGGACCCGGAAGAGCTTGTGCGGCAGTTCGCGGTCATAGGCAACCGCTCGCTCATGATAGTCGTGCTTATAGCGTTGTTCACCGGAATGGTGATCGCCCTCCAGCTCTGCATCGGCCTCGGGCGTTACGGATTGAAGCTCAACGTGGGTCAGATAGTGGGGCTCGCCATCTTCCGCGAGTTGGGTCCCGTGCTCACCTGCCTCATGGTGGCGGCCCGTGTGGGCAGCGGTATTGCGGCGGAGCTGGGCTCCATGGTCGTGACCGAGCAGGTCCTTGCGATAGAGGCGATGGGCGCGAATCCGGTCGCCAAGCTTGTCGTTCCGAGGATGCTGGCCACTATAATCGCCTGCCCGATACTCACGGTGATAGCCGACGTCGTCGGCTCCTTCGGCGGCATGATAATCACGGTGCGCGAAGCGGCGGTGACGCCGAGCTTTTTCATAGACCAGATAAGGCGCACGGTGCTCGTCGAGGATTTCATGAGCGGCGTCTACAAGGCGGTGTTTTTCGGCTTCGCGATCTCGATCATCGCCTGTTACGAAGGACTGAACACGATAGGCGGCACCGAAGGGGTGGGGCGTTCGACGACGAGGGCGGTCGTGTTCTCGTCCATCGTGATATTCATTTCGGATTTCTTTTTGACAAAACTCATAGTGTTCTTCTGATTATGGCACCGATCATCGAGTTTAAAAAAGTCAGCAAGGTCTTCGGGTCCAACAAGGTCCTGGTGGATGCCGATCTTTCCATCGGGGACGGCGAGACCATAACGATCATCGGCGGCTCCGGCAAGGGAAAGACCGTTTTCTTGAAATTGCTCTTGGGCGTTCTTCGGCCCGACGGCGGAAAGGTCATGTTCAAGGGCCGGAGCTTGGGCGACATGGAGGAAAAGGACGTCGTCAGGATGCGCAGCCGCATCGGGATGCTCTTTCAGGGGGCCGCGCTCTTCGATTCGCTTTCTGTCGCCGAGAATGTCGCGTATCCGCTGCGCCAGCATTTCGATTACGGCGAGGAGAAGATATCGCAGATCGTGCAGGCGAAGCTGGGGCTGGTGGGCCTGCCGGGTGTTGGGGAGATGATGCCGGCGGATCTCTCCGGTGGCATGAAAAAAAGGGTCGGGCTTGCGCGCGCGATCGCCACCGATCCGGACGTGATCCTCTACGACGAGCCCACGACCGGCCTCGACCCCGCGAACACGCGGCGCATCTGCAACCTGATCTTGGAGCTGCAGAAGAAGCTGCACGTCACGTCGGTCGTCGTTACGCACGATATGGAGAGCGCTTTCAGGGTCACCGACCGCATCGCCCTCATTTCGGACAAGCGGTTCAGCTTCGTGGGGACGAAGGAGGAGGCGAGACAGTCGAAAGACCCGTTGGTGAGGAATTTTATAGCGGGTGAGATGGAAACCGGAGACGGAGTGTGAGGGGGGTCATATGCGCAGGGAGCTTTTCACTGAAGTGAGGGTCGGCATCTTCGTGGTTGCGGGCCTTCTTCTGGGCATGATCGTGCTCTTTCAGGTGGGCAGCCAGAACGAGATGTTCCAGAGGCAATACACCGTCTATGCCAGTTTTCGCGACATCTCCGGCCTGCGCGTCGGGGCGCCCGTGCAGCTTGCCGGTTTAAGCGTAGGTTTCGTGGACGACATTCGTTTTCCCAAGGAGCTCTTGAAGAAGGAGATCACAGTCGTGATGCGGATAAACAGGGGTTTTCAGGACCGCATTCGCGCGGATTCGGTGGCGACCGTCAACACGCAGGGGCTGCTTGGCGACAAGTTCATATACATAAGCGTGGGGAGCGAGGATCAGGCGGAGATCGCGGACAAGGGGTTCGTGCCCAGCAAGGAGACGACGTCGATATTCTCGCTCGCCGAAAAGGCGGGACAGATCATGGACGACATCGGCGAGGCGAGCAAGACCATAAGCGATCTTCTGGAGACGGTCGAGGGGGAGAAGGAAGGGGACCTCAAGGCGTCCATCAAGTCGATAAGGCGCACGCTCGAGCAGGTGGAGAAGGGAAAGGGGACGCTTCACGCGCTCATCTACGATCCGCGCGGCGAGGATTTGGTCAGGAACCTTGCGGATACGGTCAGCTCGGTGAAGGATATCGCGGCGGGCGCGGACGGTCCGGCAAAGAAGGGCATCATAGCGAACCTTCGCGTCGCATCCGCCGATCTTCGCGAGATATTGGGCTCCATACGCCGCGGCGAGGGGAGCTTGGGCATGCTCATCCGCGACCCGGGCCTTTATAACGATCTGAAGACGCTTTTGGGACGCGCGAACAGGAACGCGCTTCTCAAATCGGTGGTCCGCGCGACGCTCCGTGAAAACGAATCGGAGGTGTTGAAATCGGAATGAACCGCATGATATCATCACCTGTCGTTTGAAAATTCGTCATTTGGAATTTATCATTGCCTTTTAAAGGAGGATATATGTCGAACGAGAGCAAGGGAAGACACGGACTGATGGACCTCATCACAAGCATGCACGATGTGAAGAGCTATCAGGACCTCACGTGGGAGGGCGGTTTTTCAGATTACCTCCACATCGTGGAAAAGAACCCGACGGTTGCAAGGACCGCTTTTCAGCGCGTCTACGACATGATCCTCCAGTTCGGGTACGAGGAATACACGGAATACAAGAAGAAGATCACCCACTACCGCTTCTTCGAGGACCCGTTCGACAACGGCAAGGACGCGCTCTACGGCCTCGATCTTCCGCTCATGAAGCTCGTCAACGCCTTTCAGTCGGCTGCGCGCAGGTACGGCACCGAGAAGAGGATACTCCTCCTTCACGGACCGGTCGGGGGCGCGAAGTCCACCATAGTGCGCTTGCTGAAGAAGGGGCTCGAGATATACAGCCGCACGCCCGACGGGGCGCTCTTCACGTACTCGTGGGTGAAGGGGAACATGGACGACGTGAGAAAGATATTCGGCAGCGCGGAGATAATCCCCTGTCCGATGCACGAGGAGCCGCTGCACTTGATCCCGCTGGAACTTCGTGAAAAGGTGTTGGACGAGATAAACAAGAAACTTTCCGAAGAGCATAGGATATATTTCGAAGGCGAGATGTGTCCCAGCTGCCGCTACATCTACCGAGAGCTTTTCAACGTCTACAAAGGCGACTGGAACCGCGTGATGGACCACATCAAGGTCAGGCGCATAGTCCTGTCCGAAAAGGACAGGATAGGCATCGGCACGTTCCAGCCCAAGGACGAAAAGAACCAGGACTCCACGGAGCTGACGGGCGACATCAACTACCGCAAGATAGCCGAATACGGCTCCGATTCCGATCCGCGCGCTTTCAACTTCGACGGTGAGTTCAACATAGCCAACCGCGGCATCATAGAGTTCATCGAGGTCTTGAAGCTTGACGTGGCGTTCCTCTACGATCTTTTGGGAGCATCGCAGGAGCACAAGGTAAAACCCAAGAAGTTCGCGCAGACCGACATCGATGAGGTCATCATCGGCCACACCAACGAGGCGGAGTACAAGAAGCTCATCAACAACGAGTACATGGAAGCCCTCCGCGACAGGACCGTGAAGGTGGACATTCCCTACATCACGAAGCTCCACGAGGAGATAAAGGTCTACGAGAAGGATTACGGCAAGGGCCGCGTGCGCGGCCGCCACATCGCGCCGCACACGCTCGAGATGGCGTCAATGTGGGCGGTCCTGACGCGCCTCGAGGAGCCCAAGAAGGCGAACTTAACGCTCATGCAGAAGTTGAAGCTCTACGACGGCAAGTCGCTGCCCGGCTTCACGGAGGACAACGTGAAGGAGCTGCGAAAAGAAGCGATGCGCGAAGGGATGGAGGGCATATCGCCGCGCTACATACAGGACAAGATATCCAACGCGCTCGTTTCCGACGTCGGCGGCGGATGCGTCAACCCCTTCATGGTCATGAACGAGCTCGAGGCGGGGCTGCGCCACCATTCGCTCATCACGAGCGAGGAGCAGAAGAAGCGCTACAGGGAGCTTCTTGCCATCGTGAAGGAGGAGTACGAGGACCTGGTGAAAAACGAGGTGCAGCGCGCCATCTCCGCGGACGAGGAGGCGATATCGCGCCTGTGCGCCAACTACATAGACAACGTGAAGGCCTACACGCAGAAGGAGAAGGTGCGCAACCGCTACACGGGACAGGATGAGGAGCCCGACGAGCGGCTCATGCGCTCCATCGAGGATAAGATAGACATACCGGAGAGCAGGAAGGACGATTTCCGCCGCGAGATCATGAACTACATAGGCGCCCTGTCGCTCGACGGCAAGACGTTCGATTACAAGACGAACGAACGGCTCCATAAGGCGCTCGAGATGAAGCTCTTCGAGGACCAGAAGGACTCCATCAAGCTCACGTCGCTGGTCTCCGCCGTCGTGGACAAGGACACGCAGGAAAAGATCGACGTGGTGAAAAGCCGCCTCATCAAGAACTACGGCTATTGCGAGACGTGCGCCACGGACGTTTTAAACTTTGTGGCCTCGATATTCGCGAGAGGCGAGATCAGGGAACGCGGAGGGTCCGAATCTTAATGGCACAGAAGATCGATCAGGATGTCGCGCGCTTCAAGGCGATAATCAGGGGCAAGATAAAGAAGGAGCTCCGGAAGTTCGTCGCCACGGGCGAGCTCATAGGCAAGAAGGGGAAGGACCTTATCAGTATCCCCATTCCGAGGATCGACATCCCGAGGTTCGTGCACTCCGAAGAGCAGGCAGGCGGCGTGGGTGAAGGCAACGGGGACGCGGGCCAGCCGGTGGGGCCGGGCGACGGCAAGCAGCAGGCGGGAAATCTCCCCGGCGAGCACTTGATGGAAGTGGAGATCACGTTCGAGGAGCTGGCGCAGATGTTGGGCGAAGAGCTGGCGCTTCCCCGCATCGTTCCCAAGGGGCACGAGGACCTTGCGAGCCGCGGCCATAAATACACGGGCATCTCTCCTGTGGGCCCCGAATCGCTTCGCCACTTCAAAAGGACCTACCGGAAGGCGCTCAAGCGCCAGATCATGATGGGCACTTACGATCCGCGCGCGCCGCTCATCATCCCGACGCACGAGGACCGCGTCTACCGGACATGGAAGGAAGTGAAGAAGCCGCAGGCAAAGGCGGTCATCATATACATGCTGGACGTTTCCGGCTCCATGGGCTCCGAGCAGAAGGAGATAGTGCGGCTCGAATCCTTCTGGATAGATACGTGGATACGTTCCCAGTATCAGGGGGTGGATGTCCGCTACATAATACACGACGCGGTCGCGCGCGAGGTGGACCGCGAGACGTTCTTCCACACGAGGGAGAGCGGCGGGACCATCATATCTTCGGCGTACAAGCTCTTGATAAAGATGATAGAGGAGGACTATCCAGTGTCCGACTGGAACATATATCCGTTCCAGTTCTCCGACGGCGACAACTGGTCGGGCAACGACACCGACGAATGCATGAAACTTCTGGTGGACAGGATACTCCCCTTCTCGAACGTCTTTTGCTACGGACAGGTGGAGAGCGAATACGGCAGCGGACAGTTCTTGAAGGACATCGAGGAGCGTTTCCCCAGCGAGGAGCGCCTCATCATGTCGAAGATCCCTAATCGCGAGGCGATAATAGATTCGATAAAGACTTTTCTGGGAAAAGGTAAGTGATGATCAAGGCAAAACACTTAAGTTCCGGCAAATACATGACGTCGCTTCCTCCGGACCTTCATAAGCTCAAGAAGGAGATCGAAGGTTACGCGCGCGGCTTCGGCCTTGATTTCTTCGACGTCATATTCGAGGTCCTGGACTGGAACCAGTTGAACGAGGTCGCGTCATACGGCGGTTTTCCCAACCGCTATCCCCACTGGCGTTTCGGGATGGAATACGAGCAGCTCTCGAAGAGCTATTCGTACGGTTTGTCGAAGATATACGAGATGGTCGTCAACACCGATCCGTGTTATGCGTATCTTCTCCATTCCAACGGCATCGTGGACCAGAAGCTCGTGATGGCGCACGTCTACGCGCACTGCGATTTTTTCAAGAACAACGTCTATTTCGCCCACACGAACCGCAAGATGATGGACGAGATGGCCAACCACAAGACGCGCGTTCTCAGGTACATTGACCGTTTCGGCAGGGACAACGTCGAGGATTTCATAGACGCGTGTCTCTCCATAGATTCCCTCGTCGACTACCATGCGCCTGCGATCAAGAGGCGAAGGCCTCCGCGCGAGGATCTCGCCGGCGACGAGCGCGTCGTCAGGCACTTGCGCGTCGGCCGGCCATATCTTGAAGAATATATCAATCCCAAGGACTTCTTAAAGGCGCAGCAGAAATGGCTCGATGAGGAGGCAAAGAAGGAGAAGCGCTTTCCGGAGCATCCGGAGCGCGACGTCCTTTTGTTCCTCCTTGAGAACGCTCCGCTGGAGAGATGGGAACGCGACGTGCTGTCCATCATCAGGGAAGAGGCCTACTATTTCACGCCGCAGGGACAGACGAAGATAATGAACGAAGGTTGGGCGTGTGTTCAAGGAAACACGCGGGTTTGCACGGATCGAGGTTTTTTGCCTATTAAACAGATTGTGGATGATTTTATTCCGGCTTATGTTCACGATGGGAATCAAAAACAATGCATCGTCGATTATGCAGTCTTCAAAAATAGAGAAACAGTCAAAGTCAAAACGAGAAGGGGTTTTGAGCTCGAAGGTTCTAAAACTCATCGAGTCCTTTTGGATGACGGGAAGACTTGGAAACGTCTTGATGAAATTGTGCTAAATGAGAGAGTTTCAATCGCCTGCCCTCAAGGATTGTGGCCGGAAAGCTGCGTAAATGTTGACTGGGAACTCCGTCGCCGGCTGGCTCTCGATGATTTTGCGGAACAGGCAGGTGTCAATGTCTCCACGCTTATCCGCCATCGTGCAGGTCGAATTGTGCATGCAGCGGGGAGCTCCGTGGCCGTGGCGTCAGATGTTTATGATGCGCAGCGTGAGGTGTTTCCCCTCATGTTCAATAAGCGTAAACAGATTCGTATCCCGTCTTGCATTGATGAAAAGTTGAGCGCGTTCTTGGGTTATCTTATCGGGGACGGGCATATATGCGTGACAAAGAGAACAATTGGATTGACGTCAGGCGATGAGGAACAGGCTGAAACATTTTCTTCTTTGTGCGAAGAGCTGTTTGGTCTTAAAGCAATTATGAAGAGAGACGGCGAGCGTTATCGCGTATCGCTTTCCTCGGAAATGCTTCGCGAGTTTCTTGAAGGGATGGGGCTTAAAACGGGAACGTGCGCGAGGGAAAAGACGGTTCCCGAAGCGATTCTCTGCTCTCCAAAACGTGTTGTCGCCGCTTTTTTAAGGGCTTTGTTTGATTGCGACGGATACGCAGGGCCTTCCGGCGTGATTCTCTCAACATCGAGTAACGAGATGTCGAAAGTTGTCCAGCTTTTGCTTCTCAACTTTGGAATCCTATCGTCAAAGCGTTTGCAGCGGCATGATATATGGAACGTGCAGATGACGGGAGAATCGGCCAAAAAGTTTCTCACGGAGATCGGTTTCGGCCTTGAACGGAAGCAGAAGCGCCTGAAGCAATACATTGAGAATCATAGGCGGTTTTATGAGCAGGACTGGACCGATGAGATCATTTCGATCGAGCATGGGATCGCGGATGTTTACGATATCACGGTTGAAAATACTCATAGATACGCAGCCCAAGGTTTCATCAATCACAACAGTTATTGGCACTCGAAGATAATGACGGAAAAGGCGCTCAAGGACAGCGAAGTGATCGATTATGCCGACCACCATTCCGGCACGGTCGCGACCAGCCCCGGGCGGCTAAACCCCTATAAGATAGGCCTGGAGCTCTTCCGCGACATAGAGGACCGCTGGAACAAGGGGAGGTTCGGGAAGGAATATGAAGAGTGCGACGACATGGTGACGAAGAAGCACTGGGACAGGAAGCTGGGGCTCGGCCGCCGGAAGATCTTCGAGGTGAGGCGGCTCTACAACGACATAACGTTCATAGACACCTTCCTTACTCCGGAATTCTGTCAGGAGCACCGGCTCTTCGTCTATGCCTACGACCTGACCTCGAAGGAGTTCGAGATAGCCAGCCGCGAGTTCGCCTCCATCAAGCAGAAGCTCCTCTTCCACCTCACGAACTTCGGCCATCCGACTATCAATCTCGTCGATGCCAACTACAAGAACCGCGCGGAGATGCTTCTGGAGCATACTCACGAGGGCATTGACCTGCGAATGGATTATGCCCGCGAGACCTTGAAAAACCTCTTCAAGCTGTGGAGGAGGCCCGTTCACGTCAAGACCGTCGTGGAGGGCATACCTAAGATACTTTCGTTCGACGGGCAGGAGCATTCCGAAACGCGCGCATAACGAATCCTGCGACAGCAAGAAGCAGAACGGAGCTCGATATCCCGAGCTTCCATTCCCCCACTGAAAAAGTTATCACGATGTTGAAGAGCGCTATCGCAAGGTAAAAGAGGGGATAGACGACGTTAAGACGCTCTTCGCCGGCCGCGTCCCTTTCGCAGAAGAAGCCCGGGAAATGGTTCCACATGCGCATGTTGAAGAGTATCACCGCCAGCGGTACAAGGAACCAGCCACCGAAATTTGTCAGCGGCACTCCGAAGTACCACCCGGGATGCGCGTAGAAATGTATCTTTCCCAGGAACCACTTGTCGCCCATCGTGGCGATGGGGTCTATTATCACGTCGAGAAGCATCGTGAGGGCCGCGCCCAACAGGACTCGAGACACGAGACCCGAGACGCGAGACCCGGCGATTGGGCCTTTATCTTTCGTCTCGTGTCTTGTGTCTCGCATTATGAACTCGGCGGTCGAGTATCCGGCAAAGATCAGAAAGGGATATGACAGCGAATCGAACACAGGCACGCCGCCCAGCATGAGTTCGTTCGACAGGTTCTCATACACATAGTGGTATTCGCCGTAAGGAAAACCGTTGTTGATGGATGAGTATTCCGATATCCACGCGATCACGTAGCCGGAGAGGAGCCAAAGAAGCGACCTTTTCCATCCCCAGCGCTTCACGGACAGGACGACGAACGCGACAAGAAATGCGAAGACGTACGGGCGTTTGACCACGCTTGTGAAAAGGATGTCCATTTGTTCAGTGCTGGCGGCGCATCACGTTCACGAGGACCTTTACGACGTCCGGGTCCCACTGGCCGCTTTCGATCTCGTTCTCAAATATCTTGATAGCGGTGTCCTTGCTCATCCCTTTGCGGTAAGGGCGGTCGGTCGTCATGGCGTCGTACGCGTCCGCAACGGCGGTGATTTTTGCCGGAAGCGGTATCTCCTCGCCCTTAAGCCCGTCGGGATATCCCTCGCCGTCTATCCGTTCGTGATGCGAGCGGATGATCGAAAGGCAGGGCTCCAAGGATTTTAAAGGCGCGCAGATATCGTAGCCGCGCGACGGGTGGGACCTGATGTGCGCCATCTCCTCTTCGGTGAGTTTGCCGGGCTTCAAGAGTATGGATTCCTTTATCCCGATCTTCCCTATATCGTGGAGCAAGCTTCCCTTGCGCATGAAATCCAGCTCGCGCTCGTTTATCCCCAGCTGTTTTCCGACAAGCACCACGATCTGCGCCACGCGGTCGGAATGGCCGCGCGTGTAGAAGTCCTTGGCTTCCAGCGCCTCGGCCAAGGAGATGAGTATGCTCTCGCTAGTATCCAGGTCGTCATGGAGTGATTTCATATGAAGCAGCGATTTGACCCTCGCGGTGAGCTCCAGCAGGTTGTACGGTTTCACCAGAAAATCGTCCGCGCCCAGCTCTATCGCCTTGAGCCGGTCGTCGAACTCCTGCAGCGCCGTGATGACGATCACGGGGATGAACTGCGTCTCCTTGTTCTGCTTGATCGAGCGGCAGATCTCAAAACCGGAGATCTTGGGCATCATGAGGTCCAAAAGCACCAGATCCGGCGCCGCCGCAGCTATCTTGGAGAGGGCGTCCTCTCCGTCGTAGGAAACCTCGAGATTGAACTGGTAGGGCCTTAGCTGGTTGCGAAGGACCTCAACATTGACCTTATTGTCATCCACTATCAGTATCTTGGGCTTTTTTTCCATTGGAAAAGAATGATAGCAGACAGAGGATATTCTGTCCATATCCCAAAAACAGTTGACCAATCAACAAGGTTAAGGTTAAGGCAGGGTCCGGGGTAGGTTTTTTCTTAACTATTGTTATGGGGGGAACGGATGTTTAAAGCAATCAAATGGCTCATTTTCATCGCGATTGTGACCATAGTGGTCCTTTGGGTCACCGGCTATAAGATCGGAGGCAGGACGGTTTCCGATTATGCGAGGGGGGTCGTCGGCGCCAAGGCGTATGATGACGGTGTAAAGGACATAAGATCGCTTGTGGGCGAGGCGATAAAGGCGGTGGGAGAGGCGGTTTCTCCCGAGCCGACGCCGGACGAGAAAAAGGAGCTTGAGGACGTTATCAAAAAGGAGCTGACCGCTTCCGAGCCGGTGACGGAACAAGCGGCTCCTCTGAAAGAAGAGGCGAAGCCGGTCGCGCAACCGGAAAAGAAAGAAGGAGGTAAGTGATGCCAACAGAAGGAAAGAAGTGCACAGTAGAAGGATGCAAGCGCCCGTACCGCTCGAAGGGATATTGCAACGTCCATTTCCACAAGTGGCGCAAGGGCGAGATAACGGCAAAGCCGCGTTACAAGATCTGCAAGGAAGAGAAATGCAAGAAACCCCTTTTCAAGAAGGGATACTGCGAGCAGCATTACGGTGCGTGGTCCGCATCGAAGAAGCCGGGCGCGGCGGAAGCGCCTGTGGCGGCGCCGGCAGCAGCAGCGGAGGCCAAACCGGCCGCCGAGACACCGCCCGCAAATGCTTAAGGATGCTCTTTTAAAAGAGGCGTATGGCCGGCTGCATAAGGCCTTCGGGCCGCAACGATGGTGGCCCGGCGATACGCCGTTCGAGATCATCGTAGGCGCGATCTTAACGCAGAACACGAACTGGAAGAATGTGGAGAGGGCCGTCACGAACCTGAAACGTGACGGCCTTTTGTCTGCCAGAAAGCTTCTCGACGTTCCTCCCGCCCGCCTCGCGAACCTCATTCGCTCCGCGGGATATTTCAGGGTGAAGACGAAGCGCCTGCGCAATTTCCTCGATTTTTTCTCCGAACATTATAAAGGGCGGATCGCGGCCATGATGTCGGAGGACGCCTCGGTCCTGCGCGCGAAGCTCCTCGGAGTGAACGGCATCGGCCCGGAGACCGCTGATTCCATACTCCTCTATGCGCTGGAAAAACCTCTTTTCGTTGTGGACGCC
>DYJF01000042.1:12026-14601 GCA_020723205.1 Bdellovibrio sp. | reverse complement strand
GTCCGCCGCCGTAAACGGGGCGCCCGAATGAAAACGGACGCCGTGCCGCAAAAAGAAACGGTATGAAGTGTCGCTCAACCTTTCGAATTTCTCCGCAAGGGCGGGCACCAGATCAAGATCACGGTCCCTTTTGAGCAACCCGTCGAATATGATCTGGCCTATCTTGTCCCCCTCCGCATCGGTGGCCACGCGGGGGTCCAAGCTCATGGGAGCGGACTGGATCGCCACGTTCAGAACCCCCTCTTCTATGACACGGCCCCTCCTGCAGGACGGCGCCGAGACAAGCAAAAAAAGGACGATTGCCAAATTGACAGCGCGAAGCGACTTCATTAGAATCCCATAGCCAAAAAAACAATGTCAATCAAACGATTAATTTGTTGGTTCATTAGCACAGTCGCGCTCTTCGTTGCGGCGTCCGCCATGGCGCAGAACGGACTTGAGACGAGGATCGGTCAGATACTCGATCAGTCGGCGCTCGACCCGGACGCGACGGGCGTTGCCGTCATCTCCGTCAACCGCGGCAAGGTATTGGCGTCCGTCAACGCCGACAGGCCTTTCAATCCCGCGTCCTGCGCGAAGATCGTGACGGCCGCCGGGGCCCTGGCGACCCTGGGCTCCGACTACCGCTTCCGCACGTCCTTCTACACGGACTCCCGCTTCTCCGACGGTTCCATAAAGAACCTCTACGTCGCGGGGAACGGCGACCCCTCGCTCGTCTCCGAGGAGATGGCGCGCATCGTTTCCGATTTTGCCGCGCGCGGCATAACAAGGATCCACGGCGACATCGTAGTCGACGATTCTTTTTTCGACGGGCCGTGGTATCCCAGAAAAGAGACGAACGACGAGCGCGCGTTCATGGCGCTGACCTCCGCGATATCGTTCAACTTCAACTCGGCTAAGTTCGACATCACGCCCGGCGCGCGCGCAGGCCGCCCGGCGGAAGTGGCCACGGACCCGCCCACGCCGTACATCCGCATAATCAACAAGGTCAAGACCGGCGGCAAGTTCCGCGCGACCATAACGCCCAAGGAGTCATCGGCGGAGGGGGAGACCTTCATCGTCGCGGGGAGCATCCCCGCCGCGGCGCAGACGCAATCTTTCTACAGATGCGTCAGGGACCCGGCACTTTACGCTGGCAACGTCCTCAAGGAAATGCTGGCGCTCAACGGGGTCGCTTCGACCGGAACGGTAAGAAAGGGGCTCGTCTCCCAAGGAGCGACGGAGGTCATCCGCGAGGAGTCCAAGCCGCTTTCCGAGATCGTGCGCGACATGAACAAGTTCTCCAACAACTTCATCGCGGAACAGATAACAAAGCATCTCGGGGCGGTGAAGAAAGGCGAACCCGGCTCGACTGCGAAGGGTGTCGAGGTGCTCGAGCGCTATATCGCCTCGCTCGATATACCCAAAGAGGGCCTCGTCCTCGAGAACGGCTCCGGCCTTTCGGAGGTCAGCAGGGTATCGCCGATGCAGCTTGTTAAGCTGCTTTCCGCCGCGTACCGCAACCGCTCCCTCCAGCCGGATTTCGTCGAGTCCTTGTCCATACTTGGGATGGACGGAACTATGAAGAAATGGCGGGGCCAGCCCCATCTCCACGGGTGGCTCCGCGCGAAAACCGGTTCGCTCGCCAACGTGAGTGCACTGGCCGGTTACGTGCCCATGCTAAACGGCGAGATCGCCGCTTTCGCAATACTCTCCAACGGTTTCAGGAAGGGAAAATATTCTGCACATGACACGCAACTTATGATAACCTCTGCCATCGCGGAGACCGGCCGATGAGCGAAAGATCGATCATAAACACACTTCTTGTCGTTTGCGTAGCGCTCGGTTTCATTTGCGTGGCGACCATCTATCTGCCCGCAAAGCTCGGGAACGCAGGGGAAGGATTTTCCGCGCGCCCGCTCCCGAACGCCTCGCGCCTTTTGGCGCTGCTTCCGGTTACAAACACAGGCCAAGGCGCTGGGCCCGATGAGCCGTCGCCTTCGAACCTGCCGCAAGGCGCCTTCATGCGCTTCACGCCGGAACCGGAGCCGCCCTCCCCATTCATGACCGCGCAGGCGGATCCGGCGCCGCAGGGATACGAGAGACCGGAGACGCCGTCTTCCCCGCTGGCAAGGGCCCACAGGGAATCTTCCCTCGCTGTTTACGACCCAGGCAAGCCGAAAGAGGCAAAGGGCAGATCGCCTTTTTCCGTCCTTCCCGAGATCGAGGCCGACGTCTCCTTTTGGCGGGACATCTACGCAAGATATGATTCCCATCAGGTCGTGCTGCACGACATGAAATATCTGACGATCGTCTACGGCGTGCTCGACTTCACGAATCTCGACGCCGACACTTCACTTACCGACATTGAAAGACAGCGCCAGAAGCAGGCGACGATCGACGCTGAACGCGAAAAATTCATCTCCATTCTCGAGCGGCTCTCGATGAACCCCGCCGCGGACCAGCTCTCCGACGCGGAGATGGCGGTAAAGAAGATGTTCCGCGATGTAAGCGACCCCGACAAGTTCAGGAGGGCCAAGGAGCGCGGCGTGCGCGCGCAGACGGGACAAAAGGACAAGTTCATAGCGGGGCTCGC
>DYJF01000042.1:228-12016 GCA_020723205.1 Bdellovibrio sp. | reverse complement strand
AATTGAGTCGATATGCGAGCGGCAGGGCCTCCCCCGCGAGCTCACGTTCCTGATATTCGTGGAGTCGATGTTCAATCCGGCGGCCAACTCCTCCGCGGGCGCGCGCGGGATCTGGCAGTTCATGCGCGGGACGGCGAAGATATACGGCCTCCGGATGAACTCCATCGTCGACGAACGCGCGGATCCCATCCGCGCGACATACGCGGCCGCCAACATGCTAAGAAACGACTACGAGCACCTCGGCAGCTGGCCGCTGGCCGTCAATGCCTACAACACCGGACGCGGGAGGATGAATCAGGCGGTGGCGCGGATGGGGACCACAAACATCGGGACCATAGTGAAGTATTTCGAGCATCCGGCATACGGTTTCGCTTCGCGCAATTTCTATCTCGAGTTCCTTGCGGCGATGGACGTCGCCAAGAACTGCCACCGCTATTTCGGCGCCATACGCTTCGATCCTCCGCTCAAGTACGACCTCGTGCAGACCGGCTATCCCGTGCGGCTGTCCGAAGTCGCGGCGGGCACGGGTATCCCTATCGAGACCATAGCCGAAATGAACCCCGCATACACGCCGGCGGTAACAGCGGGAAAGCTCCCCCTGCCCGTTGGATCAGAGTTGCGCGTGCCGGAGAAAAAAGGAGAGTTCTTCCTTGCGTATTGCGCCCGCGTTCCGCAGACCTATCCCTTCTGGCACATCGTTGAGGACGGCGAGACGGTGCAGGAGATCGCGGCGATGTACAACATACCTGTCGCCAGCATACTGCGCGCAAACAAGCTTGCGGGAAAACGGCTGCATCCGGGGCAGGAGATCAGGATACAAAAGTAGAAAATGTCGTTGCGAAAAATCCCCCTCCTTTGTAAGGAGGGGTTGGGGAGGTGGATCTACCCCACCTTACCTCCCCTTACAAAGGTGAGGAATTGTTTTCTATGAACAAGAAAATAGCGGCGCTCATTTTTGTCCTTATCTTTGCACTCTCGGCGTGCGGAGGAAGGGTTCCTAAGCCCAAGACCTCCCGGAAGGTCATACAGAAGTATTTCAAGAAATACGCGAAGAAATATCCGACTACCATCTACGGTCAAAACGGCGTGGCAAAGGTCGAGATAGAGGACCAGCAGGAGATCCACAAGAAATTCGTGTCGGTCGAGGCCTATGTCGTGCTGGGCGACGGGAACCTCCGGAAAATCGTCGCCTCCGTCCAGAAGGGGCCGTTCGGCTGGAAGTTCGTTTCATGGGAAGACGCCACCGGCCTATAACTTTTTCTTGACGAACGTATCGACATCGATCGACTCCCCATCAGTCGTTATCGTCACCGCGCCGTCCCTGTCCGTCCTAAGTATCTTTGAACCCGCCCTCTCAAGGCGCATGAGGACCTCCTCGTCAGGCACACCGTAGCGGTTCTTCTCGCCAACGCTGATAACGGCGATAATGGGATCGACCTTGTGAAGGAACACCTCGGAGGTCGACGTAGCGCTGCCGTGATGGCCGACCTTCAGAACGTCGGACCTTACCGCAGTTCCCGTCTCAAGAAGGGTGCGCTCGCCCAGGTCCATGAGATCGCCGGTCAAAAGGAAGCTCTTCGATCCGTACGACAGCCGAACGACGAGAGAACCGTCGTTCGGCTCGAAGAGCCGAAGATCGCGCGGGCGAGGCGCAAAGATCTCCATCTTCGCGTTCCTGTGCACCTCCGTCAGAGCCGGCGTTCCGTCCTCCGCGCCCCGCACCACCTTGCTTTGCACGCCTGCATCCTTCACGCGCCCGAGAAATACGTCCCACTGGGAGATCTCATCTTCAGGCGCCGCCATGCCGTTCGTGTAGATCACCTTTGGGCTGAACTTTTCCGCGATATACGTCAGTCCGCCGTAGTGGTCATGGTGAAGATGGGTGAGTATCATGTCGTCCACGCGGTGGATGCCCATGCGCAAAAGCGCCGGCGCGACGATGTTTGCTCCGACGTCGAACTCACTCCCCTTTATGCCGCCCCCGTCCACTACCGTCACATGGCCGTCCGGAAACGTAACGACCATCGAATCGCCGTGGCCCACGTCCAGAAAGACGACCTTGAGATCGGTGCCCATGAAACGCCCCATGTGCCAATACCCGGCGTCGATAACGATGAGCGCCCCGAGGATAAAAGCGGCCGTTCTTTTATATGCCGCGCTCTTCCAAAAGACGACGAGGACGATCACAAAATAGACGAGGAATACCTCAAAGAGCGATGGAGCCCACGAGAAGACAAAGAAACTTTCCCGCTTGTCCAGAAAATAGGCGAAGCGAAGCATGATATCGGATGCGTACGCGGCCGCCTTCCAGACGGGGACCGCCGCAGGCATATAGACGATGCTTAGAAGATAGGCGGCCATGACAAGCGGCATGAGAACGAAACCAGAAAACGGCACCGCCGCAAAAAGCCCCGCGCCGGAGACGAAATGGAAATAATAGGCCACGAGCGGCGCGCTCCCAAGAGTGGCCGCGATCGTCACGGCCAAGAGTTCGAAGCGGACGACGCGCTCCTTTATAACGGGCGTCAAGACTATGATGGCAAGTACACAGATAACGGAGAGCTTAAATGAGACGGAGAAGATGGAGGCGGGCATGATGACCGCGATCGCAAATACGGCGGCTGCCAGCGCGGAGATGAGGTCGCGCCTGAACATGAAAAAAAGCGCCGCTAGGAACACCGTTATCATTATACCGGCTCGAACCGCCGATACCGGAAAACCGGCCGCAGCAATGTAGAACCACACGAAGGGTACGGAAGCGATCGCGCACACTCGCTGTATTGGAACCCTGTTCGTAAGCCGCGCCATCCGCCCCAAAAGCACTCTCAATGTGAAGAAGATTATCAGCGCCACGAATCCCACGTGGAGCCCCGAGATCGAAAGGATGTGCGCCATGCCGGCGCGCGAGAACGCGTCGTTCGCCTCTTTCGATATCTCCCCCCTGTCCCCTATGGCCAGCGCCTTAAGGATGCCCGCATCGTCCCCGAAAGCCGCCTCGCTTATCGCCGTGTCAACAGAGTTTTTCGCATACGCCGTCATCCTGCTCGGCAGCCGCGGCTTCCCTTCCGCCGTCCTCAATATCCACTTGGGTCCGGCAAGGGTCGCCTGCGCGTCTATCCCCTGTGTCCTAAGATAGAGAGGGTGATCGAAAGAGCCGGGATTCTTGAAGGCGCGCGGCTTCCTTATTCGCGCGAGGAACCTTACCGTGTCGCCGACATCATAGAGTTCACCCAGTTCCGGCAGATAGAGACGGACGTTCCCTCTCGATGGGACCTCCTCTCCCGAGATCCCAACGCCACAGGCGGTAAGCGATACGTCGATCCCCCATCCACGATCCAGGGCCCTCGGCCCTTGGATAACCCCCCCGTCGCATCTGTGATACGACGAACCGTCCGCGGGCCCGGGAACTGAAAGTCTCGATTCAAGCGCCGCGTTACCCAATAACCATCCGCAGACGGCGAACCCGATGAGAATGAACGAAAAGAGCGCCGATTCGCGATGTTTTCTAAATGCAAGCGCGGAAAAAACTAAGAGCCCCGCCAGTATGACGAGTAGATATTTTATGGAGATGAAAAGGGAGCTAGCTTGGCCTGTGAGGAGGAAGAGCGCGATCCATATCATCGGGCGCGATGCTGTCCAGCGCGCATGATATCTCTCCGAAAAGCTCTTCTGCCATCTGCTTGACCCCATCGTATCTGGCACTACCGTTTTGGGCGCCGATAATCAAGCCGAGTTTGTTGCGCAGCCCAATAAGATAGCAGCGTGCCTCCATCGTGGGGCGCAGACGGTAAAGGTTGAGCACCGCCTTGAGGTTTACGTCGTTTATCCAGAAATCCTCTCCGCCCGTATATTCGAAGCGCAGGCCCATGAAGAGGCCGTCGTAGATGCTTCCCAGCTTCCCGAGTATCTTTTCGAGAAGCGCGTTCGCGGTGCCGTTGAATTTCCCTTCAGAACGACCGCCCCTTTCCCAGACGTGCTTACGGTACTGGTCTATCCCCGCAGAAAGCCCCGAGAGATATCTTATGTCGTTGCCGGATTCATTTATGAGTTCGTTCACATCATGGCCGTTGAAAAGAACGTGGTTCTCTTCAAAGGTCCATTTTTCGTCGGGGGCAGACGAAAAGCTCAAGCGGTGGTCCAAAGGAAGGTCTTCGACGCCTGTCGTGCGTTCGCCCGGACGGATCCGCGATGCGCCCCCGAAATTCCTTATTTTGTTGATCTCACTGCTCATTAAAAGGTTACAGCAATAGGTTACAGTACCCCTATTTATTATCGGCAAGATGCTTGGCCAAAGTTGCGCTGTAGTCGGACAAATATGACCGCCCCTTCTCATTCTTCATTAGGACCGCTTTCAGGTCCTCTAAGGCCTGTTTCTGCCTCGCAGTCAGCTCCATGTTCCTGATATTGTGGCCCTTGAAAAAGATCTCGCCCCGCATTCGGTCGAAATGGATGGAGGCGACCTCTCGATCGAGTATGAACGTGTATGTAAGGCGGTCCTTATAGACGGCCAGCATGCTGTCCACCGCCGCCCCGCCTTTAACCCCCGTCTTTTGGGCCTTTGCCACGTTCAGATGCTTCCAAAGATCGAACGCCCCGACCGGTTTCACCGGCTTTTCGTGGCTCTCCAATTTCAATTCTTTGTCTCGCTCTTTCATTGTCGTGCCCCCCGTTTTTTCTGAATCCACCCGTATATTTTGCACAGAGCATGCCAAAATATTCTAACCCGGCACTGCTTTAACCTATTGATATTCGAAAGGTTTCCTATTATGAGAGAGGGAGAAACAGCTCTCGAACTGATAATATTACTATTGTGACGCCAGTTATTTGACGGTCAAAGATCTGGACGCGAGACACAAGACACGAGACCTAGAAATGTGGAGGTGGTTATGAAAAAAAACAGGGCGCTTGATCTTTCATGCGGGACGCCGTTCCAGCAACGAGTGTGGCGGGTAATAATGAGGATACCGAAGGGCGAGACGCGAAGCTACGCTTGGGTCGCGAAGATGGCAGGACGTCCCAGGGCCGTGCGCGCGGCTGCCAACGCCTGCGGCGCAAATCCTTATGCGCCCGTCATTCCATGTCACCGCGTCATAAGATCGGACGGGACCATCGGCGGATTTTCGGGAAGTCTTAAACTTAAAAGAAAACTCCTCGCATCGGAAGGCATCAAGTTCTGATCGCTCTGATCGCATCGAAGGCCGTACACAGCTGTGTACGGTTTTTGCGTATAAGCACCATTATACCCACAACAAACAGCTTCACGCTGACGATAACAATAGTGAAGGCAGTACATAAATTTCGGCTCCCCACGACGAGGGGGTGATGGTCAAATCCTTGGTGGATTTCCTCATCCCCTCTTCCCTCTTTTGGCCTACTCTAAAAAATAACAGTCGGTTTTCGGAACACGTAACTTGTCCCGAAAGATGTGCAGGCCATGTTGCCCCGCCAGCTGACGCAGCGATGCGGTTTTGGAAAAGCGTCCCGGAGGCGATCTTAACAGCCGGGATATAATAATCAAGATCGCCGAGGGTCGAGCGGACGTTTTGGGTGGCCCAAAACGAACCGCGTCTTTTCCAAAACCGCATCGCTGCGTCAGCTGGCGAAGCGGTAAACCCGGTCCCCTAAGTCAGGTGCTTTGGATAAATGGCTAAATCGGGCGTGAGACGGGGATAGGCGGTCTTTCGCGCTCGAGAGAATGGTCCGGGTCAAAACAAGCACGGCAGCGCGCCTCGTAATGCTCGCCGGAGCCGACCACCACCTGATCCGATTCCGTAGTGAGCCGCTGCGACTTGGTCGCCTGACCGCCGCAGACCATGCAGACCGCCTTAAGTTTGAGAATGGATTCGGCGATTGAAAGAAGTTTAGGCATCGGGCCGAACGGTCTTCCAAGATAATCCTGGTCCAAACCGCTCACGACCACACGCAAACCCCTGTTCGCAAGCTTGTCGCAAACCTCGATGAGCTCGTCGCCGAAGAATTGCGCCTCGTCAACACCCACGACGCGGGTCGAATCCCCAAGTTTTTCCAGCATTTCAGACGCCTTCGAAACCGGTGTGCAGGTGAATTTCTGGTCGCTGTGCGACGTGATAAATTCGTCGTGATACCTTTTGTCCATGGCCGCCTTGAATATCTGGACGCGCTGCTTGGCTATCTGCGCAAGACGCAACCGCCTTATGAGCTCCTCGGTCTTGCCGGAGAACATAGGCCCACAAATAACTTCAATCCAACCACTGTGACGTCCTTGATGAAGCATATCCTCCCCTTTTCCCTCCCCTTTGTAAGGGGAGGACAGGTGGGGTAGACAATGTCTACCTCCCCTCACCCCTCCTTACACAAGGAGGGGCATTTATCCCAAAAGCAGACCCGCGATTGTCGCGGTCATGCAGGAAACAATGGCGCCGCCGAACATGGCCTTCAAGGCGACCTTCGCGAGGTCGGAACGCCGCTCAGGCGCCAGCGCGCCTATGCCCCCTATCTGAATGCCTATGGACGCGAAGTTCGCAAAACCACACAACATATATGTCGCCATGATGGCGGCCTTCTGCGAAATGACACCGTCTTTTATCATCGGCGCCAGCTTGCTGTAGGCAACGAACTCGTTCACCGCGATCTTGACGCCCAAGAGATGGGCCACCTGGAATACGTCCGCCTTGGGCACGCCCAAGAGATAAACGACCGGCGACAGGATGGAACCGAATATCGTCTTCAAACTGCCCGGGAACCATCCGGCGAATTCGCCGTTCTCCTGCAGAATACCGTGCAGCAACCTTCCGTCTATCAGCCGGTCGCCCCAGCTCAAGACCTTGTCCGCAACGGCGATGAGGGTGATGAATGCGACGAGCATCGCGGCCACGTTGAGCGCCAGTTGCAGACCGTCAGTGACCCCCCGCGACGCGGCGTCTATGACGTTCCTGCCGACGTCTATACGCGGGAGCTTGACGTCCCCGGCCGTCTCCGAATGTTCCGTCTCCGGAAAGATGATCTTCGCGATCATGAGCGAAGCCGGAGCCGCCATGCACGACGCGATTATGATGTGCTGCGGAGGGACGCCCATCTGTATGTAGCCGGCCATGACCGCGCCCGCTATGGTCCCGAAACCGCCCACCATTATGGCGTTGAGTTCCGAGAGCGTGCAGTGGCCGAGAAACGGACGCACGAGAAGCGGCGCTTCGGTCTGCCCCAAAAAAACGTTCGCGGAACAGGAGAGCGATTCCGAACCCGACGTCTTCATGACACGGCTCATGAACCAGCCGAATGTCTCAACGACCCTTTGCATGATGCCCAGATAATAAAGGATGGACATGAACGCCGCGAAGAAGATTATCGTGGGAAGAATGCTGAACGCGAACTGGAAGCCGAAGGTGTTCATCATCTCGGGATTAACGATGTTTCCGAAGAGAAAGGCGGAGCCCTGCCTGCTCAAGTTGAGAAACGCCGCGACCTTGCCGGCGAACCACTGCATGGCGCCGTTCCCGGCCGGCCACTTGATGAGAACGATCGCTATCGCCCACTGAAGCGACAGACCGGCTGCCAGCGTGCGGATGCTGATGCGGCGCTTGTTGTTGGACATGAGAAAGGCGATGAAAAGAAGCGTTATGAGACCGAGAATGCCGATATATCGTTCCATCGTTCCCCCTTATAGACCCATCGACGGCAACCAGCGTTTTTTGCCCTTCTTCGCGCCGTCCATCTTTGCAAGTATCTCGAATGCGCGAAGGCCCGTCTCAAGACAGCGTTTCTCTGCAAGGTCCTTGGTTTCGGAATCTATGAACTCGTTTTTGTGGCGGTTCGCGTAGATAGCGCACACGGCGCCGGCGCGGTGGCCGGCAAGCGTCGCAAGCGTAAGTAGACAAGAGGTCTCCATCTCGAGATTTGAGACGTTCATCCGCTCGAGTTTCGAGAGAAGCTCCGTGTCGCGCGGGGGAAAACCCGGAACCTTCCGCGATTGCGCGCCGTAGAAACCCTGCGCGGTCGCCGTCAGGCCGGCATGATGCGGGAACATCTTGTCCTTTGCGGCCTCGAGGAGCGCCAGAACGACCTCATGATGGGCGACGGCAGGATAACCTTCGAATACGAACGCCGTCGAGGTATTCTCAAGTCGGACGGCGCCCGTAGAGACAACAAGATCGGCGAGCTCGATGCCCTTCTTGAGCGCGCCCGATGAGCCGATCCTTATAAATGTGGGATCTTTTACTATCTGGCAGAGCTCGACGACCGCGATCTCGGTGTTATCAGGCCCCATGCCGGTGGCCATTACGGATATGGGGAGCCCCTTATACTTCCCTGTGATCGTCACATACTCGCGGCTGGTGACGGGCCTTCCCACCTTATCGAAATATTTCGCCACGCGGTACGCGCGCGCAGGATCACCGCACATCAGGATATACGGGGCGACCTCGCCGGGGGCGAGACCTATGTGATACTGCCTGCCCTCTTTAGTGGATACCAGTTCCGCGGACCTGAATGTCTTCTTCATGGCCCGAGACCGTATTGCGGGGAACTTAAAAAAACAAGGGCTATTTAGCCAGCGGGGCGAAGGTCATTCGGTGGATGGGTGTAGGACCGTGGGTCTTGAGCTCCTTCATGTGAAGCTCCGTTCCATAACCTTTATGAACCGAGAATGAAAAGTTCGGGTAGCGTTTTTCGTAGTCGCACATCATCCGGTCGCGCGTCACCTTGGCGATGACCGATGCAGCGGCTATCGTGATGGAGCGGGCGTCGCCCTTCTTCAGGGCCTTCTGCGGGAGCTTGATCTCGATCTGGTGCGGGCCATCAACAAGGATCAGCGCCGGCTTCACCTTTAGGCCCTCGACCGCGATCTTCATCGCCTTGAGGGACGCCTGCAGGATATTTATGCGGTCTATCTCCCACGGCTCGATGAGCCCCAAACCCCACGCGAGCGCCCTCTCCTTGATGACGGGGACGAACTCCTCGCGCTGTTTCTCTGTGAGCTGTTTGGAATCTTTGAGCCCCGGAATATCGAGACCGGCCGGGAGTATCACGGCGGCCGCGACTACGGGACCCGCGAGCGGGCCGCGACCGGCCTCATCTACTCCGGCAATGTGACCCTCGTCGCGGAAACGTTCTTCAAAATAGGAAATGGATAGCGGTTCCGGATCAAGCAGTAGCTGCTGACTCGCCGGCTGCCTCCGCTGTCTCTTCATAGGCCTGTTCGCGGACACGGGCCGCCTTGCCGGAGAGTTCGCGCAGATAGTAGAGGCGCGAGCGGCGCACTTTTCCGCGCGTAACGACGTCTATGTGGTCAACGAGCGGCGAATGCAACGGAAAAACGCGCTCGACGCCGACGCCGTAGGACATCTTGCGGACCGTGAACGACGAGCTCTTTCCGCCGCGGTGCTTCTTTATCACGATACCTTCAAAGGCCTGCGTGCGTTCCTTGTCGCCTTCCTTGATGATGGCGTGGACGCGGACAGTATCGCCGGTACGAAATTCCGGTATATCCTTGCGCAGCCCTTCATTTGCGATCTTCTCTACGAGATTCATAGGGACTCCTTATTTTCTCCCCCTTTGCAAGGGGGAGGTAGAGGGGGTAGATCTACCCTCCCTAGCCCTCCCTTACAAAGGGAGGGAATTTTTCACAGGGTGCCGCTACTTAGCGGTTTTCATTGGTTTTGTCAATTCCAGCGATCGTCTCTCTTCTTCCGTCAGATCTGCGGCCTTCAACATGTCAGGACGCCTCTTAAAAGTGCGTAAAACGGCCTCTTTGCGCCTCCACTTGGCGATCTCGGCGTGATGGCCCGATAAGAGCACGTCAGGTACCTTTTCGTCTCTGAACACTTCAGGACGGGTGTAGTGGGGATATTCGAGCAGTCCGTCCTCGAAGGATTCCGACCGGACGGAGTCCTCATTTCCCAGAACTCCCGGGATGAGCCGCGTTACGGCGTCTATCACCACCATGGCCGGGATCTCGCCTCCGGCAAGGACATAATCTCCGATCGAGAGTTCGCGGTCGCAAACAAGCTTTATCGCACGCTCGTCTATCCCCTCGTAACGTCCGCAGATGAGCACAAGCTGATTGAAAGAAGCAAGTTCCCTGACGATATCCTGCGTAAGAGTCTCTCCCTGCGGGGTCATGAGGATGCGGCACCGTTTCCCCGCTTCAGGCAGCGACTCCACGCATCTTACGAGCGGCTCCGGGCGCATGACCATGCCGGCGCCGCCGCCGTAGGGCGTGTCATCCACCGAGCGGTGTGCGTCGGTCGTATGATCCCTGATGTCGTGGCGATGGACCTCGATCTTTCCGGCCTCGACCGCGCGTTTGAGTATCGATTCGGCAAGCGGCGAATCGAACATCCTCGTGAATATTGTCACTATGTCAAAACGCATCAATCAAGCATCCCTTCCATCGGCTCTATGATCATCTTTCCGTTCTCAATATCGATCTCTACGATCACGTCCTTGATCGCAGGTATCAGTATCGTGGGCCCTTTGGGCGGCCTCACTTCATAGACGTCATTGCTCCCCGTCGGAAAGATCTTTATTACCTCCCCGATATGCCGGCCCGCCGCCGTTTCAACTTTCAGCCCAAGGATCTGATAGCAATAATATTCGTTCTTCTTAAGCTTCGGCAGGACCGCTTCCGGTATATAGACGATCTTGTTGGTGAGCGCCTTCGCTTCATTGGGATCTGAAACGTCCTCCAGCGAAACGACCGAGCGGGAACCCTGCTCTCTTGCCGCCAAAACAACATGCGGGACGTAATCGCCGTTAAGGTCGCGCGTGAAAACCTCCCCACGCCCTGCCTTCACGGGACACGCCCCGCCCGTCCAAAAAACCGTTATCTGGCCTTTCAAGCCCCACGGGCGACCGAACTTGCCGCACTCGATCCACTTGTGCCGCCCGTCGGACATCAATCACTCAATGATCTCAAGCACGGAGTGCCTGCGGATCTTTGCGGAGGCCGCGGAGAGTATCTGCCTCATTGCGCGGGCCGTCCTGCCTTCCTTGCCGATGACCTTTCCCAGATCTTCCTTTGCAACCCTCAATTCAACAACTGTGGTCTGCTCGCCTTCCACTTCAGCTACTTCCACCTTGTCCGGGTTGTCCACGAGCGCCTTGGCGATCGTCTCGACCAACGTCCTCATCTCATTCGCCATACGATCCTCCTCATTTCTAGCCAATCGTCTTTAGCAAGTTGGCGACCGTTTCCGACGGGGTTGCGCCCTTGCCGATCCAATAAGAGATGCGTTCTTTATCGGCCTTGAATTTCTGGCTCTTGTTGTTGGGGTCGTAAGTCCCTACGACCTCTATGAACTTGCCGTCTCTCGGCCTTTGCTTGTCCGCAACGACCAGCCGGTAAAAGGGGTCGTTCTTCTTTCCGTAACGCGCCATTCTGATCCTCACTGCCATGAATCCTCCTCAATTTCAAAAAATAAAAAGTCGGGTATCCTTATCAGCTTTAGGGTACGCTAGTCAAGTGCTTGAAATTTCTGGCTTAGGCAATATCGGTGAGCCGCGCCACGACCTGTTCTATGACCCATTTCGGGGTGGAAGCACCGGCCGTGATGCCTATGGCATCGAATTGACTGAACTTTTCGGCGTCTATCTCCCCGTCCGACTCTATAAGAAAGGTGGGAGTTCCCATTTCGCGCGATATCTCGGCCAGCCGGTTCGTATTTGAGCTGTTCCTGCCGCCGACGACGACCATGGCATCCACCTCTTTTGCCAGCTCCCTGACCTCCTCCTGACGGATGTTCGTGGAGCGGCAGATCGTGTCGAAGACCACGCAATCGGGATAGCGATTTTTTATCACAGGGACCAGTTCCTC
>DYJF01000042.1:0-218 GCA_020723205.1 Bdellovibrio sp. | reverse complement strand
GAACTTCTTCCTCTGCTGCGTGCTCTGGGAGACGACGCAGACCTTATTGAGATCGGAGGGCAGGCGTTCGATCTCCTCCGAGGAGATAACGCATGTGCCGTTCTTCTCCGCGAACCCCAGAAGCGCTTTCACCTCCGGATGCTCGCGGTCGCCTATTATAATGATGAAATAGCCGCGGCGGATATGCTTTCTCACCGTGCCCTGTATCATGCCCACGT
>DYJF01000041.1:12967-14907 GCA_020723205.1 Bdellovibrio sp. | reverse complement strand
TGATGAGTTTCGGCGTGTACTGGTAATCGGGGTGCAGCATGATCACGATGTCCGCCCCCTTCGCGAGCGCCGCGGCGTAGCAGGTCTTCTGGTTCCCGCCGTAACCGCGATTGACGTCGTGGCGGATGCAGGGGACTTGGAGCTCGCGGCAGACCTCGAAGGTGCGGTCGGAGCTCGCGTCGTCCACTACGATGATCTCGTCCACGATATCGCGGGGCACCTCGCTAAGCGTCTGCTTCAAGGTCCTCTCGGCGTTGTACGCCGGCATCACTATGGCGACCTTCTTACCGTGTATCATCCTTCCTCCGATCCTTTCAGGCATTCTTCCAGACGCGCGAGCCCGCCGGGGATCTCTATGTTGAGGGTCTTGAGCCGCGGATTCGTGATCACCGATCTCCTGGGCCGGAGCGCCTTCGTCCGGAACTCGCGGCTGCTGACCGCGGTGATGTCCGCTTTTTGTCCCGAACGCGAAAGTATGGCGGTCGCCCATTCGTACGGCGTGAGCACGTCGGCGCCGGCCGCGTGATAAAGTCCGAAGGGGGCGTTCTGCTCGATGACGGCGAACGTCGATGCGGCGATGTCGTCCGCGTATGTCGGCGTGCACCATTGATCGTTCACGAACTTGAGCGGTTTACCGGATCGGGCCAAGTTCAAAAGGCGCGAGACGAAACTCGTGCCGCCGCGTGAAAAGACCCATGCGGTGCGGATGATATAGCTCTTGGGATTGATCGCCGCCGCCAGCTCGCCCAGATATTTGGAGCGCGCATAGGCGGACAGCGGATTGGGCCTGTCTTCCTCCGTGTAGGCAGTGGACGTCTCGCCGTCAAAGACGTAGTCGGTCGAATAATGCACGAGGATGCAGTCGTTTCGTTTCGCAGCGAGCGCGATATGTCCCGGGCCCAGCGCGTTCACGCTGAACGCCTTTTCGGAGTCGTCCTCCGCCTGATCGACCTGATTGTACGCGGCGGCGTTGATGATGTGCGTGGGCGCGTATCTTTCGACCGCCTCCCTGACCGCTTTTTCGTCCGTGATGTCGAGTTCCGCGCGCGGGAGGGCCGTCACTTCGTGGCCCTTTGCTCTCGCCTCGGAGGCGACGGCGGAACCGACCTGACCCTGTGCGCCGAAAATCAGGAATTTCATTTGTCCTCTTCTATGAGCGCCAAAAAGTCCTTCAAGAACGGCGAATCGGAACTATCCTCGTGGCGTATCTCGTCCACTTTCTCTTTTTTCTGCTCTCCGCGATAGAGGCGGTCGGGGATGTTCACGATGAGCCCCCGTCCTTTCGAGACACAACAGTAGGCGTGTACGATCCGCGGCGGAACGATGACGGTGACCGGTTCGCCTTCCGTCGCGACGATCCGCATGCGTTTGCGGTACGTGGGGCTCGTCTCGCGGTTGTCCCAGAGGACGAGAAGAAAAGCGCCGACCCCCGTGAAGAAGAAGCGGTCGGTCTGCTCCTCATGCTCGTGGGGGCCGCGGGATTCCCGCGGATTTGTCATCGATATGTAGCCCATGGCGGGGCGGACGAGCGCGCCGGTTTCGTCGCTCCTGAAGAATTCCGAGAGCCAGCCGCGGCCGTCTGCGTAGCGGACCTCATTTTTTACGACGACGCCGTTCATCGAATCGGTATCGGCGAAAAGGTTTGTCATTTTATTTCCCCGTATTGCCTGTCCATGTATTCGGTGAATCCGGGAGAGGTCATTTGTTTGAGCCATGAATCGTTTTTTCCGTACCAGTCGATAGTATCCCTGATGCCGTCCGCGAAGCGGTTGGAGGGCCGCCAGCCGAGGGTCTCTGCCGCCTTGTCGAAGTTGATGGCGTAGCGTAGGTCGTGGCCCGGGCGGTCGGCTACGTATCGTATGAGGTCGCGGGGTCTTTGCAGTGTATCAAGTATCGTGTGCACAACCTCTATGTTACGGAGTTCGCTGGCACCCCCGAAG
>DYJF01000041.1:3601-12957 GCA_020723205.1 Bdellovibrio sp. | reverse complement strand
CGCCCCTTTTCCAGTGCGCGGAGTATCCCCCTGCAGTGGTCCTCAACGTGTATCCAGTCGCGGATGTTCAAGCCGCGACTGTAAACGGGAACCGGTTTGCCCTGCCTTGCGCGATGGATCGCGAGCGGTATGAGCTTTTCGGGGTGCTGGAAAGGGCCGTAATTGTTGGAACAGCGGGTTATGACCACCGGCTGCTTGTGCGTGCGGAAGGCGGCCAGCACAAGCATGTCCGCGGCGGCCTTGCTTGCGGCATAAGGGCTCGACGGCCTGACGGGGGATCGCTCTGTGAAACGCGGCTCCGCTTCCGTGAGATCTCCGTAGACCTCGTCGGTGGAGACCTGAAGGAAGCGGCCTATTTTTCGCGCGCGCGCCGCGTCGATGAGCGTCTGCGTTCCGGCGACGTTCGCGCGTATGAACGCCGATGCGTCGTGGATGCTTCTGTCCACGTGCGATTCGGCGGCGAAATTGACGACGGCGTCCACCGAATTTTCCGAAAGCGCTGCGTCCACCGCTTTTCTGTCCGCGATGTCGCCCTGTATGAAGCGGTAGCGGCCGCTCCCTTCGAACTCCTTCAAGTTATCGCGGTTGGACGCGTAAGTCAGAAGGTCGAAATTGACGACGGAGTGAGCCGTTTTGGCCATCAGAAGACGGATGAAGTTGGTGCCTATGAAACCGGCGCCGCCGGTGACGAGTATCTTCATGGCTCACCCGTTCCCTATGAGGAGGTTGTTCGCGTGGTTCAAGGATTCGAACGTTCCGGCGTCCGACCACCAGCCGTCAACGATGTCGAATTCGAGCTTTCCCGCCTTCGCATAGAAGTTGTTCACGTCCGATATCTCCAGTTCTCCGCGAGCGGAGGGGGAGAGGCGGTCTATGAAGTCGAAGGCGGTTGCATCGTACATATAGACGCCCGTTACGGCGAGGTTCGTTTTCGGCGCCTCGGGTTTTTCCTCGATGGCGATTATCCGGTCGTTTTTCACCTCCGCCACTCCGAACCTGCCCGGGTCGGCCACCTTCGTGACAAGCACGCGCGCGCCTTCCGTCTGCTCTACGAAGCGCGCCACGGAAGGACGGATCGGCTTTTCAAAGATATTGTCGCCGAGTATGACGACCATCCTTCCTGATCCCACGAAATCCCTTGCCAGACCCAGTGCCTCGGCGATGCCGCCCGCGCGGTCCTGCACGCGGTAGGTGAAGTCGCAGTTGAACTCGGAGCCGCTGCCCAAGAGGTTCACCACGTCGCCCATGTGCTCGCGGCCGGTCACGACAAGGATGTCCTTGACGTCGCTCGCCAAAAGCTGCTCCATGGGATAGTAGATCATGGGTTTTCTGCCGACGGGGAGAAGGTGCTTGTTGGTGACCTTCGTCAGCGGCAGAAGACGGGAGCCCGTCCCGCCCGCGAGGATCACGCCTTTCAAAGGGGATGTTCTCTTCATGGCCCGCCCCTATAGTAGCTTTCCGCCGCAATCTCAATATAAAAAAGGCGCACGGCGCGAGGCAGAGGGGCGGGTTTTTTTTCATTGCGGACGGGAGGGCGTTGGATTACACAGGCGCCGGAGGTGTCTATGAGAGTGGAAGCGGTCGGAGGGGCGTATTTCAAGCAGGCGGCGGGCGGGTGCGAGCCCCTCTTCGAGGTTGAAAGGGATGGGGATCTGCTCACGGTGAGATCGAATTGCCGCGGGAACCCGACCGTCTACGAAGAGGGCGAGATGCTGCAAGCGGCCGGTCGCGATATCCCGGCAGCGGAGTTCCTGAAGCTAAGAAGGGCGGTTGACGTCACGTTCGATCTTAGGATCGCCATAGACGGGGAGGGTTATGTGACTTCGGTCGCCGTGAGGGCCGACGAGGAGACGATGAGCGAATACGGATCTGTCCTCGAGACCGTTGCGAAGAGGATATGCTCGGAGCTTCGCGCCGACCGAGAATCGGGGCAGGCCAACTTCAGAAGGATAGAGGGCATCCGCCTGACCATCGGCGGGAGATAATATTCACCGCAGAGGACGTTCCCTCTTTATCCCCTTTATCCGATTACGAAAGTGATCTGCGATTCATGATCTGTGTTCTATGAACTGGAACCAGATCTAGATCTGAAACTATGTTCTGAGAACTGAGAAAGGCGATTAAGATTAGGATTATGTATACGCGCGGTAGTCAATATTCGGAAAGATGTTGTCCTTCCACTCGATCTCACCTAAGAAGTTCATGTCGAGCGAGAAGTTTTTTATATCCCAATACAATTTATTGAATCTCCAGATATGGTCCTTCGTGCGCTTGACGGCGTATTCCACCATCGTGCCGGAGTTCATGATGAACGCCCAGTCCGATGACTGCGCGAGCAAAAGTTCGCGGGCCATCTGATTCAGCGCGCGCCGAAGATTGTCGTCGGGCGTCGCGTACGCGCGGGCAAGCTCCGTCATGCGGCAGGCCATCTCGTGCAGATGGCGGTAGACCCAGTCGTTCGTCCCGTTGCACCAGACCTCTGCGTAACCTTTGTTGCCCCAACTCGACTCGGACGGCTCCACCATCTGGTTCTTGGGGTGCCTGCACAGGTACTCCCACGGCGTCAGAAGTTTCACCGAATCCTGATCGCAAGCGATCTTTCTTATCACGTAGTTCAGCCAATCCACCCCTTCGAACCACCAGTGGCCGTAGAGCTCCGCGTCATAGGGTGCCACGATGATGGGCGGCTTGCCCATGACATCCGATAAGTACTCCACCTGATTCTTCCTGTTGAACATGAAATTACCGGCGTGATGCGCGGCCACTTCCTGCGCGTGCCACGGGTCGTAGGGCTCTTTGTGATCCGTGTGACCTGTGATGCGGTGGTACTTGAAGCCGGTCATCACGCGCGTGCCGTCGGGGTTGATGTACGGGCGCACATAATTGAAATCCAGGTCGAAGCCGATGTCGCGGTAAAAATCGCGGTAGACAGGATCGCCCGGGTAGCCCTCCTTCGCGGACCAGACCTGCTTTGAGGATTCGTAGTCGCGTCCGAAGGCGGCCACTCCCGAAGGGGTGTATGTCGGCGCGTAGACGCCGTATTTGGGGCGCGAGTCGCCGTAGAGGACGGCGTGGCTGTCCACGAAGAAGAAGCGGATACCGTTGTTCCACAGGATTTCGTGCAGACCGGAAAAATATCCGCACTCGGGCAGCCAGATACCTCTCGGTCTTCTTCCCAGATGCTTCTCGTGGAGGTTGCACGCCACTTCGATCTGCGCGCGCACCGCTTCGTGCGACGAACGAAGAAGCGGCAGGAACCCGTGAGTCGCGCCGCAGGTTATTATCTCCAGCTTCCCCGCCTCCATGAAGTGCCTGAATCCGGCGACAAGGTTCCTTCCCCATCTCTCGTCGAAGAGCCAGCGCGCGCGGTGAAGACGGTGATGATACATCTGCGCGGTGCGGTGAAAGAGGTGATGCCCGTGCCTTGTGCGGTCGATCTCTTTCCACGAAAGCTCGAGATGTTTGTAGAGATATCTCGCGTAGCGGTCCTGAAGGAGAGGGTCGGTCATCATGGAGATGAGGGGAGGAGTGAGCGACATGGTGAGGCGGAAGTCTATGCCGTCGCGGTCGAGCCCCTCGAAGACCTCGAGAAGCGGGATGTAGGTCTCCGACATCGCCTCGAAGAACCAGCGTTCCTCCAGAAACTCATCGTATTCCGGATGTCTCACATACGGAAGATGCGCGTGAAGGACGAATGATAAGTAACCTTTTTCCATATATTAAAAAAATTCCCCTCCTTTGTAAGAAGGGGCGGGGGAGGTAGATCGCGCCGCTACCCCACCTGACCTCCCATTACAAGGGGGAGGTATATCAACGTGCGCCTGACGACCACGACGAGGGCGATGACGAGATCTCCATCGGCAGGCGGAACGCGGAGATCTCCTGGAAGATCGCCTCTAAGCTCGAACCGGAGATGGAGGCGAACTGGCCCTTCATGAGGAGGTCGAAGAAGTAGGGGCCGAGTATCTTTTTCAAAAGCTCAAGGTCCGCGTCGGTGTACTCTTCGACGTCGCTTATGATCTTCTGCCCGTCGGGGCTGACGATCATCCATTTGAGCGGTCCCGGTTGCGCCAGCGCCTGACGCGGGAGCCGTATCACGTTGGAGCGCGTGATGCGGTGGAACGCGCCGAACTCGTTTTTCATGCCGACGTCAAGACAGAGGATCTGCTCGGGGTAATCCAGTTTGAGATACCAGTTGCCCAGCCGGTCGAAGACCTCGATGTCCCATGACGGGGACGCATCCGGGTTGCCGTTGGCCGAGATGTCGTAGAAGCGCAGCGTCAGCTTCGCGCCGGGCCCCAGACGCGAGACCGCGTGGTGCATGGACTCGTGCTTGACCTCCCAGTACGTGAAGACGAAGCGCGGATCGATCGTCAGAACGACGGCGCGGTCCACCTGATATTCGTGCGGAATGTCGAAGGTCGGCTTTGCCCTGCCGTTGTGGGGGACGCCGATGTCGAACTTCGATTCTTCGATGCGGCGCTCCTCGTGCGCCTTCTGCTCCATCGCCGAAACCTTGCCGATGAGCTCTTCAAGCGACCAGATGTCTTTTACCTTGGGACGCTTTGCGGCGATCACTTTGGCGCGCGGCTTGGGCGTGCGCGTGCTCTTCAGGACCTTGACCGCCCTCTTGACGGACTTGGCCTTCGTCTTTTCGGCCTCTTTTCGGGAAGATACCTTTTTAGAAGATTTACGAGTACTTACAGCGGCCTTTTTACGGATCCCCCCGGATCTTTTCGCTGCTTTTTTCCCCATAAGCGTAGAAGAGTTATAACATGGTAAGCCAGAAATCAACATTAAAGGAAAAAGGTAGGAATAATTAAGTATTGTGTCCCGTGTTCTAAACTGGCACCATCTAACTCCATGAAAAAACAGACAGTTATCGGTGAACTTCGTTTGCATCGGGACGGTTACGGGTTCGTGACCACGGGAAAGGCCGACGAAGAGGACGTCTTTATCCCGGCCAAATACGTGGGAGACGCGCTCCACACGGATATCGTCGAGGTGTCGGTCGTTCCCGGACGCGGCGCGAAGTCCGAAGGGCGCATCAAAAAGATAGTCGAGCGTCGCGTGACCAAGCTCGTCGGACGTCTTGAACAGGCGGGACGCCGTTTGAGGGTCATAGCCGACGACAGGCGCGTGCGCCACGCGATCCATATACCGGAAGGAAAAGCCGGAAAGGGCAGGCACGGCAACAACGTGGTGGTAATGATACTTCGCTATCCGGCCGCGGGACAGCCGATGCTTGGCGAGGTCATTGAGATATTGGGCGAGAGGGGTCTCGAGACCACCGAAGAAAGGGCCATCGTCATTCGCCATCATCTGCCCAACGACTTTCCCCAGCGCGTGCTCGACGAAGCGGATATGTGCTTCACAGGGGAGGCGACCCTTCGACTCGTCTCCGCTCACACTGAGAAAAGTCGAAGTGGAGCGGACACTAGCTCAGGGCGAACGGATGAGGAGCGACGTGATTTGAGAAACATCGATTTTGTGACGATTGACGGCGAGAGCGCGCGCGACTTCGACGACGCGGTGGCCGTAAAAAAACTGGACGCAAGACACGAGACGCAAGACACAAGGCAGAAGACACAGGACACAAGACGCGAGACCGGCACATCGTCCGGTGTGATCCGCCTTTGGGTCTCGATAGCCGACGTTTCGCATTTCGTAAAAGAGCGTTCGGCGCTTGACCATGAGGCGTACAAGCGCGGCACCTCCGTATACTTTCCGGCCGATTGCATACCCATGCTCCCCGAACAGCTCTCCAACGACCTGTGCAGTTTGAAGCCGGACGTGGACCGGTTCACGATGACTGCGGAGATGGACGTCGATCAGCACGGGAAGATCGTCAGGCGCGATTTCTATGCCAGTGTGATTAGAAGCCGGAGGAGGATGACGTACACTGAGATCAAGAAGATCTTATCGGAGGGAGAGTCCTCCCTCCCCCTTTGTAAGGGGGAGGTGGAGGGGGTAGATCATGATCTACTTCCCCCTTCCCCTCCTTACAAAGGAGGGGAACCTGATTTCCATTTGATGGAAGAGTGTTTTAGGCGTCTGCGCGCGCAGCGGCTCGCGCGCGGTTCCATAGATTTCGATCTGCCCGAGCCCCAGATAGTCATAGACCTCACGGGCGACATCGAGAATGTCGTAAAGGCGGAGCGTCACGTGGGCCACATGATGATAGAAGAGTTCATGGTCGCGGCCAACGAAGCGGTGGCGGAATTTCTTACGAAGACAAAGACCGGCTGTATCTACCGCGTCCACGAACATCCCGATTCGAAGAAACTGCGCGAGTTCGCGATGCTGCTCTACAACCTAGGACATCACGTGAAGATCGGCGAAAAGGTCCCGCCGGGCGCGCTCGCGAGGGTCGTCGATAAGGTGAAAGGCAGGCCCGAGGAGCGGCTCGTAAACATGAGTCTTCTTCGCTCCATGCAGCAGGCGGTCTACAGCCCGGAGAATTTGGGCCACTACGGCCTTGCGTCGCAGTGCTATTGCCACTTCACCTCTCCCATCCGCCGCTATCCTGATCTGGTTGTGCATCGGTTACTGAAGATTGCATTGAGCAGGCAAGACACAAGACGCAAGACACAAGACGCAAGACCGGGCTTGGGTCTTGCAGAGATCGCTGAACATTGCTCCCGCCGCGAGCGCATCGCGATGGAGGCGGAGCGCGAGATGTTAAAGCTCCACGTGGCGCTCTTCATGAAGGACAAGATAGACGAGGAATATGACGGCATCATCTCCCACGTCACGAAGTTCGGCTTTTTCGTCGAGCTCAAAGAGTATTTCGTCGAGGGGCTGGTCCACATTGACTCGCTTCCTTCCGACCGCTACACGTTCGATGAGAAGGGCTACTGCCTGCACGCCAGGAAGCGCAAGAAGGGGTATCGCATCGGGGATCCCGTCCGCATCGCCGTCTCGGAAGTGGACATCCCCAACCGCGAGATCAATTTCAATCTGGTCTGACGCGTCCTTGAATTCATCGCCCGCTATTTATGGGCGGGCGACTCGCAATGACGAAACGATCTACCCCACCTAACCTCCCCTTACAAAGGGGAGGGATTTTATTTTTTATCCAAAATGTCCCAGATGGCAAAAAAAAAGCACGCAGACATCGCGGTGTGCGGAACTCGGCGGCGTAGGGCAACTCTTCGAAAGCTCCTGGCTTGCAACCAACTCCACTAGATTATGGGGTTGCAGAAGGACTTGAGAAGAGTTGGCCGAGAGCCGTCGAGTTACGCATATCGGTTGGCCCGATTTTTGCCCTCAAAAAATTAAATTCATTTCTTGACTTTTCCCTCAACTTTCTGTTTTGCAAGGGTATTTGAAGCGCATAAACCTTGACTGTAAAGGTTCAACCTTATATCATTATATATGGTTGAGACGGAGGTGATGTGAAGAAGGCGATCGAAGTTTCCATAATGGGTCAGAAGTTCGCTGTCAAAAGCGATTCCAACGAGGATTACGTCGTTGAGGTGGCGGGTTACGTTGACAATAAGGTGAACGAGGTCCTGGGGAACACGAAGTCGGTTGCCTCGATGCAGGTGGCCCTTTTGACGGCGATGAACATTGCGGACGAATTCTTTAAATTCCGCAATGATAAGGCGGAAAGGTTAGGGAAGGTCGAGAAAAAGATACAGGATATGATCGAGCTCATTGATTTGCATGTGTGATCTTTGAAAGCTTTCCCCCTGCGGAGTTGGTGATCGGTGTCCAGATATTTTTGGAACCTTTAGTACCATTTAGGGGGTTATCTCTTGCCGTGGTGAGCAAGCTCCTAGGAAGTAAAGGAGAAGCCTAAAGCGGCAACATGACCCCCACCTGTCGAGTACAGGTTCAAAAATGGAGACGCCACACGGCCTCGCGGGGGGATTTTTTTATGCTTGAACGACCCCTTGCTTTCTTTTTCAGGATTGGTTATAGACCTCACGGTTTTTGAGGGATGTGAGAAAAGAAGAATAGAACAAAAAAAGTATAAAGCTTTTTTTATTTCAGGTCAGATGAATAATAGATATATATTTTGCGATTCAGGATCGCGGGGATGAGCCATCGGCTCGTCCTATTCTATTAGTATCTAGCCCTCTTCTCTTTTCTTCTCGCTTCCCACTTTGAACATTCAACTGCCGTCAGGGAGGCCTTCAATGGAGTCCAAGTTACAGCTCTACAACCGCATGATGGCGACGCGCCGCGAGTTGAAGCCGGAGTTCGTTTCCGAGACAAGTGCCGCGATACAGAAGCGGGTGCTTCTCATGCAGGAGTACAGGACCTCGCTCAGGATCGGCCTCTACGCCCCCTTCGATAACGAGGTGAGGACCGATCTCCTCTTTACGGAAGGCGACAAGCACAGGAAGGAATCCTACTATCCGACGGTCGACGAGAAGCACGGGCGTCTCATGTTCTACCGCATCACCGATCTCGGCGACTTGAAGCCGGGATACGCCGGCATCTTTGAACCGGCAGGAACGATCAGAAAATTGCGCGACGTGAACACGCTGGAGGCCCTGATAGTCCCCGGCGTCGCTTTCGATCTGCGCGGGGGACGGCTGGGTTTCGGCAAGGGTTTTTACGACAAGTGTCTTCAGGAGTTCAGGGGCAAGAGGATAGCGCTGGCCTACGAGTTTCAGATAGTGCCGGAGCTCCCCACCGCGGTGAGGGGGCAGAAGGTGGACTGGATCGTTACGGAATCGCGCGTGATAAGAGCTCAAAGCTGATAGGGAGGTTATCGTGTCACTTGAAATATATCAGGTAATTTTGATCGCATTGGGCGCGCTCGGTTTGGGCGCCGGCGGCGGTCTTTTGGCGAGGAAGGTGATCAGCCGCAAGCTCGTGATCGAGGCCGAATCGAGGGCGGCCTCCATCATCCGCGACGCCGAGCAGCAGGTCAGGTCCATGAAGAAGGAGGCGGAGCTGGAGGCCAAAGACGTCCAGCTCAAGTCGAAGGCCCAATTCGAACAGGAGGCCTCTGCGAAGCAAAAGGAGCTTCAGGCGGTGGAGAAGCGGCTGCAGCAGAAAGAGGATAATCTGGACAAGCGCATCGAGCAGACCTCGAACAAGGAAAATGACCTGAAGAAGGAGGAGCAGTCCATCAAGGACCGCAAGACCCACATCGAGGGTCTCGAGAAACGTCATATGGAGCTGGTGGCCGAGGCAAGAAAGGCGCTGGAGAAGATCGCCGGCGTCTCCGCGGAGGACGCGAAGAGGCAGCTGCGCGAATCGCTCATCGAGGAGACGAAGCAGGAGGCGGCGAAGACCATCAAGGAGATTGAGGACCGGGCCAAAGAGGACGCCAAGAAGAAGGCGCAGTATATTATAAGCTCCGCCATCGAAAGGATGTCCTCCGAATACGCGGCGGA
>DYJF01000041.1:0-3591 GCA_020723205.1 Bdellovibrio sp. | reverse complement strand
GGCGACCGCCGCGCCCGCGAGCTGATCGCCGGCGCCATCCAACGCGTGGCCTCCGAACACGTCAACGAGGTGACTACTTCCCTGGTGCCGTTGCCCTCCGACGAGATGAAGGGGCGCATCATCGGGCGCGAAGGCAGGAACATCCGCGCGCTCGAGGCCGCGACCGGGATCGACATAGTGATAGACGACACGCCGGAGGCGGTGGTGCTTTCCGGCTTCAATCCCGTCAGGCGCGAGATCGCGCGCATATCGCTGCAGAACTTGATCGCGGACGGCCGCATACATCCTTCGCGCATCGAGGAAACGGTCGCCAAGGTCACAAAGGAGGTTGACGCCTCGATCAAGGAGGTCGGCGAACAGACGTGCATGGACATGGGCGTGCACAACGTTCATCCCGAGCTCATCAAACTCTTGGGCTCGCTCAAATACCGCTACAGTTTTGCGCAGAACGTTCTGCAGCACTCCCTTGAGGTCGCATACATCGCGGGTATGATGGCCGCGGAGCTGGGGCTCGACGAGAAGAAGGCGCGCCGCGCGGGGCTCTTGCACGATATCGGCAAGGCGGTCAGCCACGAAGTGGAGGGCAGCCACGCCCTCATCGGCATGGAGTACGCGAAGAAATACCGCGAGGACCCGGAGATCGTGCACGCCATCGGCGCCCACCACGAGGACTTGGCACAGGAATCCGCGCTTGACTGCATCATCGACGCCGCCGACGCAATATCCGGTTCGCGTCCGGGCGCGCGGCGAGAAGTGCTGGAGACGTACGTCAAGCGCATCGAGGATCTGGAGAAGATCGCGACGTCCTTCTCGGGCATAGAGAAGGCCTACGCCATTCAGGCCGGCCGCGAGGTGCGCGTGATGGTCGTGAACGAGGAGGTCAACGACGCGCAGGCGACGGTCCTCTCGCACGATATCGCGAAGAAGATAGAGCAGGAGATGACATATCCCGGCCAGATCAAAGTTACGGTCATCCGCGAGACGAGGGCGACGGAGTTTGCAAAATAGACGCAAGACTCAAGACACAAGACCCGAGACCCAAAACGGTCTTGTGTCTTGAGTCTCGGGTCTTGTGTCTCATTCTATGAAGATACTTGCAGTCGGCGACATTTTTGGACATCCGGGACGTGACGCAATTGCAACGCTTCTTCCAATAATCATTTCGGAACACAAAATCGATTTCGTCATCGCCAACGCGGAGAATGCCGCGGGCGGAAGGGGCATAACGCCCAAGGTCGCTGACGAGCTCTTGAAATATCCGATAGACGTGATGACGGCCGGCAACCACATCTGGGAGCACGACGCGCTCCATCCGTACTTCGACACACATCCGATATTGCGTCCGGTAAACGTCAGGGACGCTCTCCCCGGCAGGGGCTGGATGGCTAAAGAAAAGAATGGAATGAAGGTCGCCGTCGTTTGCCTGCAGGGGCAGATATTCATGGAGGACAAGGGCCCCGCCGTCACGAGCCCTTTTCGAATGATGGAGGCGCTGCTGCCGGAGCTTCAAGAGAGCTCCGATCTTATCGTCGTTGATTTTCACGCGGAGGCGACCTCCGAGAAGCGCGCGCTCGCATGGTTCATGGACGGTAAGGTCACCGCGCTTCTTGGAACGCACACCCATGTGCAGACCGCGGACGAGGAGATCATGCCGCGTGGCACGGCCTACATTTCGGACCTCGGCATGACCGGTCCGCACGCCTCCGTTATAGGTCTTGAGGCGTCCACTGCGATAAATCGTTTTTTGACAGGAGAGAAAAAACATTTTAAAGTGGCGATGGATGGTGTGAGGCTCGAGGGGGTCGTGATTGAGGTGGATGTGGCAACTAAGAAAGTAGTGAAGATTGAACGATTGCAAATGCCGTTGAAAATGTAAGGAGGAAATTCTAAACACTAATTTCTAAATCCTAAACAAATTCGAATGTTCCAATTCTCCAATGACCCAAACGTCGTTGTTTGAAACATTGGGACTTAAAAAATTAGAATTTGTTTAGAATTTAGGATTCAGATATTAGGATTTGTGGAGTAAGTAATGGATATTCAACATCAACTCGAAATCATAAAACGCGGAGCGGTGGAGCTCATCACCGAAGACGAGCTTGTAGACAAGATCAAGCGGAAAAAGAAGCTGCGCATCAAGCTGGGCGTGGACCCTACGACACCCGATCTTCATCTGGGCCACACGGTCGTGATGCAGAAGCTCCGCCAATTCCAGGACTTAGGCCATCAGGTGATATTCCTGATAGGGGATTTCACCGCTCGCATCGGCGATCCTTCAGGCCGGGACGAGACGCGCCCGATGATCACCGAAGAGGTGATACGCAACAACGCGAAGACATACATCGCGCAGGCGGGGAAGATAATAGACATGGACAGGGCGGAGGTTCGCTTCAATTCGGAGTGGCTGGGCAGAATGTCGGCCCTCGAGTTGGCGGCGCTCGGCGCAAAGCAAACGGTCGCGCGCATGCTCGAGCGCGACGATTTCAAGAAGCGCATGAGCGAGGGACGCGACATCACCATACTTGAGTTCTACTATCCGCTCCTGCAGGCGATGGATTCGGTGGAGCTCAAGGCCGACGTGGAGCTGGGCGGGACCGACCAGATCTTCAATCTTCTCATGGGCCGCACCATCCAGAAGCGTTCGGAACAGGAGCCGCAGGTTGTTCTGACCGTGCCGCTTCTCGTCGGCACGGACGGCGTGCAGAAGATGAGCAAGAGCTACGGCAACTACATCGGCATCTCGGAGCAGCCGCAGGACATCTTCGGAAAGGTCATGTCCGTTTCCGACGATCTCATGTGGACATACTACGAGCTCTTGAGCGCAATGACGCTTAGAGAGATTGCGGAGCTAAGGCGCCAGGTCGCGCAGGGAAAGCTTCACCCGAAGGCCGCGAAGGAATCGCTCGCGATGGAGCTCGTCGCGCGATTCCATTCAGATGCCGACTCGAAAAAAGCGAAAGAGAATTTCGACCACATCTTCGTGAAGAGGAACCTGCCGGAGGAGATTGAGGAAAGGATGATAGACACTAACCTTGGCGACATATCTCTTGTGCAGGCGCTCTCTCTCGCGGATGTCGCGCCGTCAAAATCGGAAATAAGGCGCGTGATGCAGCAGGGCGGTCTGACAGTGAACGGGGAGAAGGTAACGGACATCCACGCGAAGATCGAAACTTCGCAATCCCATGATATAAAGTTCGGAAAAAGAAAGTTCGCGCGGCTTCGTTTCAGAAAGGTATGAAAAAGGGCGCTCCAAACCCCCGTAATCATTGATGATTATATTTGCTTGACACAATGGGTCTCTTTCTGTAAGAACAGCCCACTTTTGCCGAATCTTGATTTTCTTCGGCGCCCGTAAGGCGCCGATTTTTCGGATGATCACCTGCAGTTCCATCCAGCAAATCTTATTTGGATAGGGGGTGCGGGTTTCTTTTGTGTCGGTTCTTTGAAAACTAAATAGCGGACAATACGCCACGATCGAAATTCAAGTGGGCTTATTTTTAAAAAATAGATCGCAGCAATGCGATTTCCAGATTTAACTGGAGAGTTTGATTCTGGCTCAGAACGAACGCTGGCGGCGTGCCTAACACATGC
>DYJF01000040.1:9825-14980 GCA_020723205.1 Bdellovibrio sp. | reverse complement strand
GTTCATCCCGGACGTCGCCGAGATCCAGGTGCTGGCCGAGGTCGGCATCGCGCTTCTACTGTTCCATGTGGGACTTGAATTTTCCGCAGGGAACCTGCGGGGGCTCAAGCGTGTCATTCTGGGAAGCGGAACACTGCAGGTGTTGGGTACGATAGCCGCGGTCATGCTCTTGGAGTTCGCTCTCGGCGTATCGCTGGGGCGGGGGATGTTCTTCGGTTGCGCGGCCGCGCTTTCCAGCACGGCGATCGCTTTGGCCTTCATGTCGTACAAGCGCTGGCTGGATTCGCCGTCGGGGCGCATAGCGACGGGGATCCTCGTTCTTCAGGACTTGGCCGTAGTCCCAATGCTCATCGTTCTGCCGCTCATCGGGGGAGGGGGCGCCTCCGCCGCGACCACGCTGATCCCCCTCATCAAGGTAATCGCGGTCTTCGGAACGCTATGGCTCATATACCGGTTCGCTCTGGGCAAACTTCTGCATCAAGTGGCGCATCTCGGCAGCAAAGAGCTTTTCATAATAATGCTCGTTGGCGTGGCACTGGGTTTTGCGTGGTTCACGCAAAAACTGGGGCTCTCTTTCGCCCTCGGCGCTTTTTTGGGCGGGCTGATGGTCGCCGCGACGCCGTTCCGTTTCCATGCGCTCTCTGAAATGGGTCCGTTTCGTGCGTGTATCAGCGGGCTTTTTTTCGTCTCCATCGGCATGCTGATCTCGCCGACCTACATCTACGAGCATCTGGGACTGATAGCGATGCTGGTGGCGTTCGTAATGATAGGAAAGACGGTGATCGCTACGGGCTCGGTCCTTGCTATGGGATATCCTCTGGGAGTGGCCTTGACGGTCGGATTGCTTTTGGCGCAGATGGGCGAATTTTCTTTTCTGCTCGCGCGTGTCGGCTATCGCGAGGCGATAATCGGAAGCGACATGTACCATATGCTGATAGCGACCGCGGGACTGACGATCGTCTTCGCGCCTGTGCTGATGGAACTCTCCGCGTTTGTGGGCCCGGCGCTGGGCCGCCTGTCGCCCAAGACATTCAGGCGCGCGGAGGATCTCTTCCGCGTTCCGCCCGATGCGGAACGCATGAAGGAGCACGCGATCATTTGCGGTTTCGGACCTCTGGGGGAAACGATAGGGCACCTCCTGAAGAAGAGCGGTATTTGTTACGTTGTGCTGGAGCTCAATCCCCAGACGGTCAGGCGCCTGAAGGACGTGAAATGTCCTGTCTACATCGGCGACGGCGCAAGCGCCGAGCTGCTTTCGCATTCGGGCATCGAACGTGCGAATCTTCTGGCGATCGCCGTGCCGGATTATCTCAACTCGCTTGCGATCATAAGGCAGGCGAGGCGCTTGAATTCGCAGATCACGATAATCACAAGGTCCAAGTACCGCGACCATGTGGATGATTTTTATGAGGCGGGCGCGGATATCGTGGTGTGCGAGGAGCTCGAGGCGGGAATCGAAATGGGCCGTTATGTCCTTCTGGAACTGGGGATCGCAGAGGAGGACGCCAAGCGTTTCGTGTCCGAGATTCGCTCCTTTGGCAGCGCCGACTTCTTTTAATCGGCCGGAAACATTCCTCTTTACTTCCGCGGTAGTGCGGTGTTATTCGGCCGCTGTTCCCTTCCTTTGTAAGGAGGGGCCGGGGGAGGTAGATCTACCCCACCTAACCTCCCCTTACAAAGGGGAGGGGGACAATAGGAGGCATCTATGCCTGACGAGAAACTCAATCCGTTCAAGATCGCGCAACAGCAGCTCGACGAAGCCGCGAAGATACTCGGGTTGGACCCGGGAACACACGCGGCGCTTCGCGAACCGATGCGCGAACTTCACGTGAGTCTGCCCGTACGCATGGACGACGGCACCGTGAAGGTCTTCAAGGGTTTCCGCGTCCAGTACAACGACGCGCGCGGCCCTACGAAGGGGGGCATCCGCTTTCATCCGGAAGAAACGATAGACACCGTGCGCGCGCTGGCCGCATGGATGACGTGGAAAACGGCGGTCGTTGACATACCGCTGGGCGGCGGCAAGGGAGGAATCGTTTGCAATCCAAAGGAGATGAGTCCCGGCGAGATCGAACGGCTTTCGCGCCAGTACGTCAGGCAGGTCGGCCGCATCATAGGTCTTGAGAAGGACGTTCCCGCTCCCGACGTATACACGACTCCGCAGATCATGGCGTGGATGATGGACGAGTTCTACTGGCAGAAGGGATATAATGAGCCGGGAGTTATCACCGGAAAACCGCTCGCGCTGGGCGGCTCCAAGGGAAGGAACGACGCTACGGCGCGGGGCGGCATCTATTGCGTGCGCGAGGCGGCGAAGACGCTGGGCCTCGATCCTTCGAAGGCGACGTACGCGATACAGGGTTTCGGCAACGCCGGCCAGTATGCCGCTACGCTGATGAACGAGGTCTTGGGTTCGAAAAAGCTCGTCGCCGTTTCCGATTCGAAGGGCGGCGTTTATAATCCGGAGGGGATAGACGCGGCGACGGTCGTCAAATACAAGCTGGAGACCGGAGAGGTGAAAGGTTTTCCCGGAACGAAGCCGATCACGAACGAAGAACTTCTGGAGCTGAAGGTCGATGTCCTGTTCCCTTCGGCGCTGGAGAACGTCATTACGGCGAAGAACGCGGGCAACATCAAGGCGAAGATCGTGGCGGAGCTTGCCAACGGCCCGACCACGCCGGAGGCCGACGAGATCCTTTACAAGAACAACGTGTTCGTTATCCCCGACTTCCTGTGCAACGCGGGCGGCGTCACCGTGTCGTACTTCGAGATGGTCCAGAACAGCTATAATTTCTACTGGGAACTTCCCGAGGTCCATGCGCGGCTCGACGGGAAGATGACGAAGGCGTTCAACGACGTTTACAAGATGCACAAGGACCGCAAGGTCCACATGCGCGTCGCCGCTTATCTGGTCGCGGTGCAAAGGGTCGCGGAGGCCATGCGCTTCAGGGGCTGGGTGTAGTCACATGGAAGTATTGGGCGGTGGGCGCATAGGCGGGAAGGCCAAGGGGTTCTTTCAGGCCAAAAAGATACTGACCGGGGGAAGTGTGAGACAACGCTTCCCCCGTGAAGCATCTTTGCTGCGCTTTCCCGAGACATTCTGCATCGGCACGGACGTGTTCGACGAGTTCGTTGAAAGGAACGATCTTCGCGAACCGGTTTCGCAAGCGAGCATCTCGATCGAGGACGAGGATTACGAGCGACTCAAGGTGCGTTTTCTCGAAGGCGTCTTTTCCACTTCGACCATAAAGGAGTTCACAAAACTTCTGGAGAGCGTAACGTTCCCTCTCGCCGTCCGTTCTTCGTCCGTCCTGGAAGACAGGCCCGGAACATCTTTTGCCGGCAAGTACGACACGGTCTTCATCAGCAACCGCGGCACGCTGCATGAGCGGGTCGAACAGCTGATCTTCGCGGTCAAGGACGTTTATGCCAGCACGTATAATCCCAGCGCCGTGCAATACAGAACAAAACATCACTTAAACGACGAAGATGAGCGCATGGCGATACTCCTTCAGGAGGCGGTGGGGCGGGAGTTCGAAGGGTATTTCATGCCGATCGTCGCCGGGGTCGGCTTTTCGCAGAACGGATATTGCTGGAACAAGGAGATCAAGAAAGAGGACGGGCTGGTGCGCCTGGTTTTCGGCCTGGGCACGAGGGCCGTCGGCCGCGGTTATGCGCGTCTTTTTTCGCCCAAAAAACCGCTTTCGCGCCCCGAGGGGACCGATGTCCGCGACATAGACAAGTTCTCGCAGGCGGTGGTCGACATGCTCAATCTTGACTCGAACCGAATCGAATCTTTCCATTTTTCGAAGGTGGTGCGAAACGGGCTCGACTGCTATCCGCGCGCGGAGCGGCTCTTTTCGCTGCGCGACGCGAATCACCTCTATCTTCCGGTAACGAATATGTGGAACCCGGAGCACAAGCCGGTGTTGACCTTCGACACCGTTCTCACCAGCCCGCTGTGCGGGCTTTATCTGCCGTCCGTGATGAACGCGGTCTTTTCCCTGCTGGAGGAGGGGTTCGGCTTCCCGGTCGATGTTGAATTTGCGGTCCGCGTCGACGATGATCAGGAGGAGGCGCATTTCTATCTGGTCCAGGCGAGGCCGCTCTCCCAGCGCTCCTCGATGGCGTCCCACCCGATCCCCCGCGATGTCCCTGAAAAGGACAAGCTCTTCACGGCGCGGAAGAACATCCCGTCGGCGGTCATCCATAACATCGAGTACATCGTCTATGTCGATTCCCTGCAGTATGCAAAATGGCCGGTCAACGAACGTCACGAGGTAGCGCGCATAGTGGGCCGCATCAACCGTCAGCTGAAGGGAAAGACGTTCATGCTCATGGGGCCGGGCAGATGGGGCTCCGCCAAGGTCGAGCTGGGAGTGCCGACTAAATATTCGGAGATATCGAACTGCGCCGTCCTTGTGGAGATCGCCCGCAAGATGGAGAACTACGTCCCTGAAGTTTCGTTCGGGACCCATTTCTTTCAGGACCTGATCGAGGACTGCATCGTCTACATGCCTCTCTATCCCGACGACCCGGATATCATTTTCAACGAGGAATTCCTCAACAGGCACAATATGTTCAAGCAGTTTTTCCCGGACGAATATCACGCCCCGTACGAATCGCTCGTGAGGGTGGTCCATATCCCGCAGGTCTCCGGCGGCCGCTTGGCAACGGCGGTCATGAACGGCGAAGTTGAGGAGGCCCTTGTTTATTTGAAATAAATATGACCGATTGACAACCTTGGCGCCGGTTGTTATCCCTCCCACGGCAAATTTCATTGATATTTATGACGAATTCCCTGTCAAAGCGTGATCGCGAGATCCTTGAGATATTGATCTCCGATTATATCTCCACCGCGTCACCTGTGGGCTCCAAGGCGATATCGGAAAAACACGCCGGACGCCTTTCCCCGGCCTCGATCCGGGCGGTGATGGCCGATCTCGAGAGGACCGGTTTTTTAAAGCAGCCCCACACTTCCGCCGGGAGGGTTCCCACGCTGCAGGGCATGCGCTACTACGTGGACTGTCTCCTAAAGTGCCACGACCTTTCAGACGAGGAGCGCGAAAGGGTAAGGAGCATATACAATGCGGACGATATGTCCGTTGACGACGTGATGAACCGGACCACGAAGCTCCTTTCCACCATCTCGAAC
>DYJF01000040.1:0-9815 GCA_020723205.1 Bdellovibrio sp. | reverse complement strand
CTATGTCGGGCTCATAAGAACGCCCGGCTGGGACAGGATCGCCTTCAAACAGCTGGAGTTCATCCAGCTTTCGCGCGGGCGCCTTCTGGGGATATTCGTCTCGCAGGAGGGGTTCGTTCAGAACCGCATCATCGAGGTCGCCGAAGAGTACTCGTATCCGGATATCGAGCGCATCAACCGCTATTGCAACTCGGCATTTCTCGGCCTGACGCTCGAAGAGGCGCGCGCGAAGATAGCAAGGGAGCTTGAAATGGTGGAGACCGACTACGACCGCCTTCTCGCCCGTGCGCTTTTGTTCTCGCAGGAGGTCTTTTCCGGCGTCCCCGACGCCGACGTAATAGTGGAAGGGGAATCCCGGCTGATGAGCTCGCCTGAATTCTCCGATGCGAACCGTTTGAAAGAGCTCATCGACGTTCTCGAGGAGAAGAAGCATCTGCTGCACATGCTGGACCGGTGCCGCGAGGTTGACGGTGTCAAGATATTCATCGGCGCGGAGACCTCGGAGCACACGGAAGGGGATCAGGCGATGGAGAACGTGAGCATCGTGACCGCGCCGTACCGCAAGGACGGAAGGATGTTGGGGACCATCGGCGTCATAGGTCCAACGCGCATGGACTATTCGCGGGTGGTGCCGATAGTTGATTTCACCGCGAAGGTGCTGGAGGATATTCTAAATTAGAACGTATGAAGAAAACGCATATGTCAAAGGTAGATGAGCTAAGGGAAGCCCTGAAGGCAAAGAAAGAAGTGAAGGCCGATGCCGAGCCGCGCAGCGCTGCGCCTGAATCCTCGCGCGAGGCGGAGGATCTGTCGGCAAATATAAAGGCCGCCGAGGAAGAGGCAAAAAAACATTACGACAAACTGCTTCGAGTGATGGCGGAGTTCGAGAATTTCAAGAAGCGGGTCTCGCGCGAGCAAGAGGAGAGAACGAAGTTCGCGAACGAGAATCTCATCACGGAGATACTTCCGGCGCTGGACGATCTCGACCGCGTCATCGATCACATACCGGAGGATGCCTCGCCCGATGTGAAGGCGATCGCCGACGGGGTGGCGCTCATAAGAAGGACCCTTTTCAACGCGCTTGCCAAGTTTGGGCTCAAGGAGATAGAGGCGCTGAATAAACCGTTCGACCCCGCGCTCCACGAGGCGGTCTCGGTCATCGCTGACAATGAAAAAGATGATGACACCGTAGCCGCAATTCATAGAAAAGGATACAAGCTTGACGAACGCGTGATAAGGGCGGCGCAGGTTATCGTCGCGAAGAAAGGTTGAGCCGATGCGCAGAGCATGCGTCATAATTGGTATCGTGCTGCTTGTGTCCTCCTGTGCCGGCATGGGTGCGAAGCCCAGCTATCCCGATGCGGTTACGCCGGAGGCGCAGAAGTCGTTCAACGAGGCCGAATCACTTTATCAGGCAAAGCGTTTCGACGAGGCCGACTCCGCATACAAACGTTTCATCGACACATACGGCTACAATCCCCTGACCGATGACGCCCGCTTTAAGCGCGGTGAGTTGAGCTTCCAGAGGAAGAATTATCAGCAGGCGCTGGAACTCTACCGGTCGGCGTACGCGAACGTCTATTCCCCGACGATAACTCCGCGCGCCCAGTTCAAGGCCGCCTATTCGCTTTATCAGTTGAAGAGGTTCGGCGAGGCGAAGGACGAGATCGGGAGTATCCGCAGAAGGGACGCATCCGCCGTGCTCCGAACGCGCGCAGACTCGCTGGGCGTTCTTTCTTCGAAAGGCACCAAAGAAAGCGAGTATCAGGCGATAAGATATTATCTGTTCCTGCTGGACGATCACTCGGACCTTGCCTCCAACCGGCAGGCCCTTGAAGGGCTCTCGGACATCGTTTCGGAATCCGACGCCCTCGCCGTCGTAAGAAAATGGGTGAGTGACGATGCGGTCTTAGCGTCGCAGGTGGCGGAACTCCCCCTTAAAGAGTACAAGGGAAAACGCTCCGGCGGGTACGCGCTTTTCAAGTACGGAAAGGCGCTCAACCGCGAAGACGACTTCGGACGGGCCACCAAGGAGCTGAAGGCCTACGTCTCCGCATATCCGAAGCACGAATACTACGGCGCCGCGCTCGCGCTATTGGGCGAAACCGGAGGAAGGGCCGGGGAGGCGAAGGTCAAGGTGGGGCTAATCCTGCCGCTTAGCGGCAAATACTCCATCTACGGAGAATCGGTCCTGCACGGCGTCGAGTGCGCGGCGGGCGTGTTCTCTCCGTGCGAGGGGCCGGAAGGCGTGGTTCTCGTCGTGCGCGATGCCGACGGCCAACCGGAGAAGATCGCCGCCGCCGTGGAAGAATTGGGCGCTTCCGACGTTATAGGCATCATCGGTCCGATGCTCTCTTCGACGGTCTCCATCGCCGCGGAAAAGGCGCAGCAGCTGGAAGTCCCCATGATCACCCTGTCCCAAAAACAGGGAATATCCGATACCGGCGATTACATCTTCAGGAACACCGTTGCCGCCCAGTCGCAGACCCAGACCATAGCCGACTACGCGGTGGGCAGGAGGAAGCTTAAAAGGTTCATGGTGCTCTATCCGCAGAACGAGCAGGGGCGTGAATATAAGGATCTTTTCTCCGACGCGGTCAGGAACGCAGGAGGAAGGGTGACGGCGGCGCACGGCTATTCGTCGAACAGGGTCGAATTCGCGACCGATATCAGGGGCATGTCGCTTGAATCGGAAGGCGGCCGCAATTTCGACGCCATCTTCATTCCGGATTCGTTCGGACCGGCGGGTTACATAGCCACCACGCTTGCCATGATGGGGATAGAGGGCGTGCCTTTGCTGGGGATCTCCCGCTGGGACGATGCAAAACTGATAAACGCCGGCGGAAAGTACGTCGAGGGCGCCGTTTTTCCGGAGGCGTTCTATAAGAGATCGTCCAATCCGGAGACGCAGACGTTCGTTCAGCGGTTTTCGCAGGCCTACGGAATAGACCCGACATTGCTTGAGGCGCTGGGCTATGATTCGATGCAGATGGTCCTTGATGCGGTCAAAAAAGGAGCCGCGCATCGCGGCACTTTGAAGGATTCCCTGACCCGGCTTAGCGGCTTCGCCGGCGTTACCGGCAGGACATCCTTCGATGCAAAGCGAGACGCGGCCCGCGAGCTCCCGCTCTTGACAGTGTCAGGCGGAGAGATCAAGCCGCTTTCAAGATAACGGCCTATCTCTTCTTCTTTTTCTTTGCGACCTTCTTCTTTCTCTTAACGGTCTTTTTCTTTTTCTTGCCGCACGTTCCGCATCCCATGGTAACCCCCTTTTTTTCGGCCAAAATGGCTCACTTGCATATTACCAAAAAGTGCGATTAACTGACAAGCGGGAATTTGCTATGAACGAGTTCGAACTCATAGATCTTTTGACGAAAGATGCGCCGAGGGAGGCGTCGGGCCTCCGTGAGGGTGTGGGCGACGACTGCGCGGTGATCGAAGGGAAGGACCAAGACTGGCTCGTGACGACCGACGCCCTTTTCGAGGACGTTCACTTCAGTCTGGATCATACTACGGCGAGGTTCCTGGGCAGGAAATCTTTAAGCGTCAATTTGAGCGATATCGCCGCGATGGGCGGCGAACCTCTTTATTATACGGTCGGCCTCGGCGTCCCGAAGGATTTTCCCGTGGCGCATCTCGAAGAGCTCTATGGGGGATTGAAAGAGGTTGGAAAAGAATCCGGCACGCTCCTCATAGGCGGCGACACCTGCGCTTCGAGATCGGGCCTCGTGCTTTCGGTCACTGTCGTTGGAAGGGCCGAAAAAGGGCGCGCGATATCAAGGCGCGGCGCGAAGGACGGCGACGCTGTCTATGTCACGGGGACGTTCGGAGATTCCGCTCTCGGCCTCGAGTGTTTGAGGAGGGGGAAGACCGGGGGAAAGTATGCACCGTTCGTGCTGCGGCACAACGATCCAAAAGCTAAGATCGGCATGGGTTCATGGTTGGCGAATACGAAAATGGTCTCTTCCATGATAGACGTGTCGGACGGGCTTCTGGCGGACCTTTCACACATCGCCGACAGTTCAAGGGCGGGGTTCGAGATCGCGGCAGATTCCGTGCCCGTAAGCAAAGGTCTTGCTGAAGTGGCGCGCGAACTGGGACTCAGCGCCGGTGAGCTTGCATTGACCGGCGGCGAGGACTATGAGCTCATTTTTACGGTCAAGGGGGATCGCATTCAGGATTTCAGCGCCGTTTTTCCGGTCATGCGGATCGGTACCATCGTCGGAAACGCCGGAAGAAGGGTTGTGCTAGACGAAAAGGGCGGGCTGGTAAAGCTGTCAAAGGGCGGCTTTGATCATTTTGCGTGACATATGACAGGAAGCTTCATCATATTTTTTATTTTGCTGTGCTGCTCGGCCTTTTTTGCGGCAGCCGAGACCTCGCTTTTCTCTTTGTCGCGTGTGCAGATACACCGGTTCAGGACATCGAAGGACAGGGCGGAACGAAAGGTTGTCGAATGTCTGGCCCAACCGCGCGCGTGGCTGGCCACGACGATCCTCGGTAACGAGTTCATGAACGTGTGCATCTCGATCGTCGGCGCCTCCATAATAAATCATTATTTCTTTTACGATATCAGGATCCAGACCGTGATCGCTGTGGCGATCATAACTCCGCTCATACTCCTATTCGGAGATATCCTGCCCAAGAACGTTGCTATCAGGTTTTCATCCAAACTTGCGCCCGTTTTTGTTGTTCCGTTGGGAGTATTTCATAATGTTGTCAAACCCATACGGATCGTTCTCGCAAAAATAGCGGATGGTTTCGTTATCTTTTTGGGAGGCAGACCTGAAAAACTTGAGCCGATGATCGTCGAAGAGGAGTTCAGGCGCCTCGTAGATCTGGGAAGGCGCGAAGGGGTTATAGTCGAAGAAGAGCGCGAGATGATCCATAAGGTCTTCGATTTTTCCGATAAGGTTGTAGCCGACATAATGACGCCTGCCGGTCGGCTCTTCGCGCTTCCGGTGGACCTCCCCTACGAGGAGATGCTTTCGGAGATCAGGGCAACGCAGTATTCGAGGATACCCCTCTTTGAGGGGGGACACGACGATATCATAGGCGTCCTTCACGTTCGCGATCTTTTCGCCTTCCACCGCAAACGCTCTGCCGGCGGGGAGCAGGGCGTCCGTTCTATTACGAGACAGCCGGTCTTTGTTTCGTGCGACAAGAAGCTCGAGGACCTGCTCCGCGACTTTCAGCAGAGCGGTGTTCACATGGCGGTGGTGAAGGCGGGCGACAGAATCGCGGGCATAGTGACGATGGACGACGTGCTCGAGGAGCTGTTCGGGGAGATAGAGAAATAGACAATGGAATCAGGATATCTCATCGTGATACTGGTCGTCTCGGTCCTGCTGGAAGGATTTTTTTCCGGTTCGGAGATGGCCATCGTGAACGCGGAAAAGTACCGCCTCGCCATTCGCACGGACGCCGGTTCCAAGCTCGCGCTTGCGGCGTTGCACATGGTGAAACATCCGGCGAGGTTCTTCTCGACCACGCTCGTGGGTGCGAATCTATGCACCGTGACCGGCTCGGTCGCGGCGACGTTCTATCTCATCTCGAACTACGGGGAGAATTACGCGCCTTTGGCCATCCTCTTCTGGCCCATAACCTTGGTTTTCGGGGAGATGATCCCGAAGAGCGTCTATCAATACTACGCGAACCAGCTCGTTCTCAAGGTCTCGCCGGTTCTGTTCGTAATTTCGATCGTCCTGTCGCCCGTTATCTGGCCGTTCACGAAGCTCACAGATCTTCTGCTCGGCGGGGTGAAACGCCGTTTCGGTACGGAGCCGCCGCTCACGCGCGACGAGCTGGAAACGATGATCGAGGTTGGAGTGGAGAGCGCGAGCGACGTTAAGCCCATGGAGCGCACGATGATCTCGCGCATCTTCGATCTGGCCGAGAAGAGGGCCGTGAACATCATGACCCCGCTCGTGGACGTCGTCGCGATACCGGTTGAGACGTCGCGCGAGGATGCCGTGCGCGTGATGGAGCAGTATGGCTACTCGCGCGTACCGGTCTATCAGAACAGGGTGCTTAACATCGTCGGTATCCTTGTGGGCACCGACCTTCTCTTCGCCGACGAGGAAAGACCGGTAGCGGAGCTGATGAGGCCTGCCTACTATATACCCGAGGACATGCCGCTCGACGAAGTGCTGCTCACGATGAAGCGGAAGGGACAGCCGCTCGCGGTCGTCGTCGACGAGTTCGGCGCCGCCGCGGGGATCGTGACGTCGGAGGATCTCTTGGAGGAGGTCGTGGGCGAGATCAGGGACGAGCACGACGTCGTCTCTCCGCTCTATCAGCGCATCGGGCACCATCGCTATCTTGTCAGCGGACGCCTTGAGATCGAGCAGGCCAATGATCGGTTGAAGCTGGGCATCCCCGCCGGGGATTATGAAACTATCGCAGGATTTCTTCTCGAGAAGTTGGAGAGGATCCCCAAGGCCGGCGAAAGCGTCGTGATAGGGAACTATCTCTATACGGTAAAACGCGCGAATGAGAGGGCGATCTTGGAAGTGGAGATCATGGAAAAGAGACTTGAGACATGAGACCTTAGACTTGAGACCAAAACCGAATAGATCGGTGAATCTCACGTCTGAAATTTATGGTTATTGCGTACTTCGATTGTTTTTCGGGCATTGCCGGCGACATGATTCTGGGCGCCATGGTGGACGCCGGACTGCCGCTTTCTTATCTCAAGAGGGAGCTTTCAAAACTTTCCGTCGGCGGTTTTGAGATAAAACTCCAAAGGCAGAAGGGCCCCGTCGGCGGGACGAACCTCCACGTCATAACTAAAAAGGAGCTTCCGAGAAGCGATTACACGACGATCCGCGCCCTGATAAACCGGAGCAAGCTCTCTTCGGAGGTCAAGCTCATATCTTCGGCGGTCTTTGAACGGCTGGCCGAGGCCGAAGGAAAGGTCCACGGCGTTCCAAAGGAGCGCGCGCATTTTCACGAAGTGGGCGCCATAGATTCGATCGTGGACATTATAGGCAGCGCGATCGGTTTTGAATATTTCGGTTTCGACGAGATATATTCATCGCCGCTTCCGATGACGCGCGGCAGGATACGCTCGGCACACGGACTTTTGCCGGTCCCGGCGCCGGCCACGCTTCATCTCATAAAGGGCGTTCCCCTCGAGAAGGCCCCGGTTAGGGATGAGATAGTGACTCCGACCGGCGCAGCTATAATAACGACGGTCGCGAAACATTTCGGTGAATGTCCGCTTCATAAGATAGAAACGCTGGGGTACGGTTTCGGTGACAAGAGGTTCCCCGGAATACCGAACGCGCTTCGACTAATGATAGGAGAGGGGTATCCCGTGGTCGTTATCGAGGCCAACATAGACGACATGAACCCGCAGATCTTTGATCACGTGATGGAGCGTCTTTTCAGGGCCGGCGCCGTCGACGTTATGCTCCAGCCGATACAGATGAAGAAGAATAGGCCGGCGGTGATGCTCCACTGCCAGGCGCCGTGGGATAAAAAAGACAAGGTCATTGATGTGATCCTAAGAGAGACCACGACGATGGGCGTGAGATATTACCCTGTTGAAAGGAAGGTGTTGAAACGCGGGTTTAAGACCGTTAAGACGCGCTTGGGGAAGATAAGAATGAAGACCGCATACGATAATGATGACAAAGCGATTAAATCGGTCCCCGAATATGAGGACGTGATAAAGCTGGCCCGTAAAACCGGAAGATCTGTCCTCTCCATCCTCAATGAGATTAAAGATCGATAAACTGGTCCACGGCGGTTCGGGAGCCGGCGAGCTTGAAGGCAAGATCGTGTTCGTGCCTTTTTCCGCGCCGGGGGACGTTCTGGACGTCGTGTTGACCAGCGATCACGGCAGCTATGCAAAGGCCGAGATCACGAACATCGTTGAGGGCGCCGAATGCCGTGTGCAACCGCCGTGCCCGGTGTTCGGCAGATGCGGCGGGTGCCAGTGGCAGCATATCTCCTACGATGCCCAGCTTGAATGGAAGAGAAAAATACTGGCCGAGACGTTCAGGCGCATCGGAAAGATCGACGCCGATGTCATGCCGACGCTGGCTTCGCCCAAACAGTGGAATTATCGCAACCGAATCCAGCTTCACGTCGATTCGAAGGGCCGGGCCGGTTTCTACCGCGCGAAGTCGAAAGAGGTCGTCGAGTTCGAAAAGTGCTTCATAGCCGACGAGCGTTTGAACGATCAGTTGAACTCGATGCGCGAAGAGATAAAGTTCAGGACAAAAGGGATAGCGCTTCGCATTGAGGAGGGGCCTTCCTTCCTGCAGATAAATACGGAACAGAACGAACGGCTCAAAAGAATCGTTGTTGAATGGATGACGGAAGTTCCGCACGATTCGGTGCTTGAACTATATGCGGGCGGCGGGAACTTTACCTTCGAGATTGCAAAGATCGCAAAGCGGGTCACGGCATCCGAGATAGACATCAAGGCGGTGAGGTACGCACTTGAGAGAATGAAGGAGGAGGATGCGGCGAACGTGGAGTTCATCTGCGAGGATTCTCTTAAGACCGTGAAGAAGTTCGGCAGCGCATGCGACGTTGTCCTGCTCGATCCGCCGCGAAAGGGATGCGCAGGCGAGGCAGGGGCGATCGCGGCCCTCGCCCCCAAGGCGGTCATCTATATCTCGTGCGATCCGGCGACTCTCTCTCGCGACATAAAAACCTTCGGCGAGCACGGTTATCTATTGACCAAAAGCATGCCCGTCGACATGTTCCCGCAGACCTATCATATAGAATCCGTAAATCTGCTTACGTCATAATAGGGCGATGAGGAAGTGTTTCGCTCGCTGGCGTAGAGCACCTTTTTTCCAGTCCCCCGGCTTGATATGGAATCCGCTAGATTATGGGATTGCAGAGGGGGGCGAAAAAAGGTGGTCGTTAGCCAGCGAAAGGAACACTCCGAAGAGCCGCCGTAAGCGAGGAAGACATTGCCTTGTCACCGGCAAATCATGCTTGACTGTAATGCGCTGAAATTATGGGGGTTTAAATGTGTTGACAACGGGGAGTGTTTCCTTCTAAAAGTCCACAGTTTACAAATACTTATCCGAAAAAACGGAAGGTGGTGATCTTTAATGCCGGGAATCAAGGTGCGCGAAGGCGAATCCTTCGAGCAGGCGCTTCGCCGTTTCAAAAAGCAGTGCGAAAAGGCGGGCATTCTTTCTGAACTTAGGAAGCGCGAATACTACGAAAAACCTTCCATGAAGCGCAAGAAGAAGAAGGCGCAGGCCAAGAAACGTTCGAAGCGTGGCGGCAGCGGCGGACGTTCTTTTTTTTAAAGGACCATCTACATGGAACTCAAGAGCAGGATCGAAAGCGATCTCAAGGCGGCCTTGAAGGGCAAGGATGCGCTCAAGGCCTCGGCTCTTCGCATGGTGATCGCCGCGGTCAAGAACAAGGAGATCGAAGAGCGCGGACTTAAGAAGATAAAGCCCGGCGACGAGCTGGACGACGCCGGCGTCATAAGGATCATAGCGATGCTCGCCAAGCAGCGTCAGGAATCCATAGAGATGTTCAAAAATGGCGGGCGCGACGATCTGGCGAAGAAGGAGGCCGACGAGCTCAAGTTGCTCGAGGGCTATCTGCCGAGTCAGCTTACGGCAGCGGAGGTGGAGAAGATCGTCGACGAGGCCGTGAAGGAGAGCGGCGCCGCCGGCCCAAAGGATATGGGAAATGTTATGAGAGTCGTGATGCCGAAGATAGCGGGCAGGGCGGACGGCAAGCTCGTGAACGAGATAGTTCGCAAAAAATTGACGTAAGACCTGAGACCTGAGACATGGGACCGGAATCGCAATTGAAGATGTGATTGTGGC
>DYJF01000039.1 GCA_020723205.1 Bdellovibrio sp. | reverse complement strand
CTACGTTCACGTGCGGCTTCGACCTTACAAATTTCTCCTTCGCCATAAATCCTCCTAGTCTAAAAGTGTAGAAGTGTCGAAGTGTAGAAGTCCAACCCCCGCACTTCTACAGTCCCACACTCAATTCTCAAACTCCCTGCGCCTTCGCTATAACTTCGTCGGCTATGTTCTTCGGTACGCGCCCGTAATGCGAGAACCTCATAGTGAACGTTGCGCGCCCCTGCGTCAAAGATCTGATATCAGTTGCGTAACCGAACATCGAGGCCAAGGGAACAGTCGCGCCGATTATCTGCATTCCGGCGTGGACCTCCGTCTTGGATATCTTACCGCGCCTTGAGTTCAGATCGCTTGTTACCGCGCCGACAAAATCGTCCGGCGCCACTACCTCCAGCGCCATCATCGGTTCCAAAAGTACCGGCGCGCCCTTCTGAGCGGCATCCTTCAAGCCCTTGGAAGCGGCTATCTTGAATGCGATGTCGGAGGAGTCAACCTCGTGATAGGAACCGTCGAAGACCGTTACCTTGAGATCAACAACCGGATAACCGGCCAGCGCGCCGGTGCTCATCGCCTCCGCAACTCCCTTCCTGATCGCCGGGATATACTCCTTCGGAATAACACCCTGCTTCGTTCCGTCCTCGAACTCAAAACCCTTGCCCGCCTGAAGCGGTTCGACCTTGAGCCAGACGTGGCCGTATTGTCCGCGGCCTCCCGACTGCTGTATGAACTTCGATTCAACCTCGACAGCCTTTGAGATCGTTTCGCGGTAGGCCACCTGCGGTCTTCCCACATTGGCCTTAACGCCGAACTCCCTCAGGAGCCTGTCGACGATGATCTCGAGATGAAGCTCGCCCATTCCCGAGATGACTGTCTGACTGGTCTCTTCGTCCACGGATATCGTAAGCGATGGATCCTCCGCCGCCAGTTTTCTAAGCGACATGCCCAGACGATCTTCGTCCGCCTTCGATTTGGGTTCTATCGCGATCGCTATTACAGGTTTTGGGAACTCCATGGATTCGAAGACGATCGGGCTCTCCTCTTCGCACAACGTATCGCCGGTGGTCGTGAACTTGAGCCCGATGGCCGCCGCAATGTCGCCCGCCATGACGCTGGTAAGCTCCTCGCGCTTGTTCGCGTGCATGCGAAGTATCCTTCCCATCCTCTCCTTCTTACCCTTGGTCGCGTTCATTATCCTGTCTCCGGCGTTGAGCTTGCCGGAATAGACCCTGAAGTACGTAAGCTGACCGACATAGGGGTCGGTAGCGATCTTGAAGGCCAGAGCCGCGAAGGGATCCTTCTCCACGGGATGACGGAACTCCATCTGCTCATCGTTATCAGGATGCCATCCTTCCACAGGCGGGACATCGAGCGGCGAAGGCAGATAATATACTACGCCGTCCAAGAGCTGCTGCACTCCCTTGTTCTTGAATGCGGCCCCGCAGAAAACTGGGGTCACCTTCATCGAAAGCGAGGCCTTTCTTGCCGCTCGCCTGATCTCGTCGATCGTCAGCGTGTGACTCTCCAGATACTTGTGAAGGATCTCGTCGTCCGATTCCACGACCGATTCTATCAGGTGATCGCGCCACTTCTTGACCTGATCCTTGAGTTCCGGCGGAACATCCGCGACCTTTAGCTCGGAACCCTTGCTTTCCTCGTCGTAGCGGTAGGATTTTTCGTCGATCAGATCGATCACCCCTTCGAAGACGTCTTCGGCGCCGATGGGGATGGTGAAAGGAACCGCATTGGCAGTGAGACGGTCGTTCATCATCTCAACGACGCGGAAGAAATCCGCGCCCGCCCTGTCCATCTTGTTCACGAACGCGATCTTCGGAACTCTGTAGCGGTTGGCCTGCCTCCAGACAACCTCCGACTGTGGCTCCACGCCGCCCACGGCGCAAAAAACGCCGATCGCGCCGTCGAGCACTCTTAGCGAACGCTCGACCTCTATCGTGAAGTCAACGTGTCCCGGAGTGTCTATGATGTTGATGCGGTGGTCCGCCCAGAAGCATGTGGTAGCCGCGGCGGTTATCGTGATGCCGCGCTCCTGCTCCTGTTCCATCCAGTCCATCACAGCGGTGCCTTCGTGAACCTCGCCTATCTTGTGCGTGATCCCGGTGTAAAAGAGGATACGCTCGGTCACGGTGGTCTTGCCCGCGTCTATATGGGCAATGATCCCGATGTTTCTCAGCTGTTGTAGTGACTTCGTATCCATACCTTCATTCCTTCTTTCGAAGGCAAACTTGGTTATTGGTGCTTATCAAAGAGCAAATTACCAACGATAATGGGCAAAGGCCTTGTTGGCCTCCGCCATCTTATGCGTATCTTCACGCTTTTTGATCGCTGAACCTTTGTTCTCGAGTGCTTCCAAGATCTCTGCGGCAAGACGCTCTTCCATGGTCTTTTCGCCGCGGTCGCGGGCCGCGCCCAGCAACCACCTGAAACCCAGAGAGATGCGGCGGTCGGAGCGAACCTCGACCGGCACCTGATATGTCGCGCCGCCCACGCGGCGGGACCTGACCTCGATGATGGGCTTTATGTTCTCAAGCGCCTGTCTGAATATCTTCAGCGGGTCGTCGTTCTTCTTCTCCTTCAAAATATCGAATGCGCCGTACACGATGTGTTCGGCCGTCGCCTTCTGTCCGCACCACATGATAGTGTTGATGAACTTCGCCACGACCTGATCGTTATATTTCGGGTCCGGCAAAATCTCTCTGGTCAGCTTCGCTCTCTTTTTTCTAGGCATACGTTTCCACTCTTCTCTTATTTTGGTTTTTTTGTTCCGTACTTCGAACGGCTCTTTCTCCTGTTCTCAACGCCCACCGTATCAAGGGTTCCGCGCACGATATGATAACGCACGCCCGGCAGATCCTTAACACGCCCGCCTCTCACCATGACCACCGAGTGTTCCTGAAGATTATGGCCTTCGCCGGGGATGTAGCTCGTGACCTCGATCCCGTTAGTAAGACGAACACGCGCGACCTTTCGGAGCGCGGAATTCGGTTTTTTAGGCGTCGTCGTGTAGACACGGATGCAGACACCGCGCTTTTGCGGACAGCGCATCAGCGCCGGAGAAGCCGAGCGTATCGTCAGCATCTCTCTTCCGGTTCGAACGAGTTGATTGATCGTCGGCATTTTCCATTCCCTTTCAAACTAATCTTTATATTTCGATAAGTTAGACAAATATTTTCCACCCGAAATTTAAAGGCGGTGGACGCTAACAAACCGGTTTTAGAAAGTCAACTGATTTTAAGGTGTTACAGGCCTACCGTGGGGCCTTTTTGACCACCTTTTAAGGACTTTCCAAATCTATCCTGCAACCCCTTGAGAAGCCGTTAGTTCTTCCGTCAGCGACTCCGCCCTCTCCACCTCTGGGGGCTGCTCGACTTCGAGGTCAATATCCTTATATTTTCTAAGTCCGGTACCCGCCGGTATGAGACGGCCCATGATCACGTTCTCCTTCAAACCCCGCAGATAATCGACCCTGCCCGAGACGGCGGCCTCGGTCAGGACCTTTGTCGTCTCCTGGAACGAGGCGGCCGAAATGAAGCTCTCCGTCGACAACGACGCCTTCGTTATACCCAACAGCATCGGTTCCGCGACGGCCGGCTTGCCCCCCTTCGCGCGGATCTTGTCGTTCACTTCCTCGAACTCGGTACGCTCGACCTGCTCGTCCTCGAGCCATTCCGTGTCGCCGGAGTCAACGATCTTCACCTTGCGGAGCATCTGCTTCACGATGACCTCGATATGCTTGTCATTGATACGCACGCCCTGCAATCTGTAAACCTCCTGCGTCTCGTCCACCAAGTACCTTGCAAGCTCCTTCTGACCCAGAACTCGCAAAATGTCGTGCGGATTGGCGGAACCGTCCATCAGCGGCTCGCCCGCTCTGATGAAATCCCCTTCGTGAACGGAGATATGCTTGCCGCGCGGGATGAGATATTCCTTTTTCTCGCCGACTTCGGGCGTTACGTAAAGGACCCTCTTGCCCTTCTGGTCCTTACCGAAGGAGACCATGCCGTCGATCTCGCTGATGATGGCTACTTCCTTGGGTTTACGGGTCTCAAAGAGCTCCGCGACGCGCGGCAGACCGCCCGTGATGTCCTTGGTCTTCGTCGTTTCGCGCGGTATCTTCGCCAGCACGTCTCCCGCCTTCACCTCTTCTCCCTCCGTCACCACTATGTTGGCGCCGACAGGCATGAGATATCTCGCCTCGCCGCGACTGGAAGGAAGATGGAGCGTCTTGCCGTCCGCGTCCTTGATCGACACGCGCGGCCGCTTCGCCGCGTCCTTGGAGGTCGTGACGACCTTGCGCGAAAGGCCCGTCACCTCGTCGACCTGTTCCGTCATCGTTACGCCCTCTTCGATGTCGCCGAACTTGAGACGTCCGGAGATCTCCGTAAGTATCGGAATAGTGTACGGGTCCCATTCGGCCAAGAGGGTGCCGTTCTTCACCTTGTCGCCCTCCTTGACCCTGAGATACGCGCCGTAGTTGATCTTGTAGCGTTCGCGCTCGCGTCCGCTCTCGTCTGTGATCACGATCTCGCCGTTCCTGTTCATCGCGGTCAAGTGCCCTTCCTTGTTCACCACCGTCTGAAGGTTCTCGAACTTCACAAGGCCTTCATGGCGCGATTCAAGCATCGACTGCTCCACGCGCCTCGACGCCGTTCCTCCGATATGGAAGGTACGCATCGTCAGCTGCGTTCCGGGTTCGCCGATGGATTGCGCGGCGATGACACCGACTGCCTCGCCGATGTTGACCAAATGGCCTCTTGCGAGGTCGCGGCCGTAGCACTTGATGCACGCGCCGTGCTTGCTCTTGCATGTGAGCACGGAACGTATCGTGACCTTCTCGAGTCCGGAGTCCTCGATCTTATGGACCAGTTCCTCCGTTATTTCGTTCGCGGCCGGAACGATAACCTCGTCGGTGTAAGGATCGCGTATGTCCTCCAGCGCCACGCGACCAAGGATACGCTCGCCAAGCGGCTCGATCACTTCGCCGCCCTCAACAAGCGCCGAGACGACCATGCCGTCCATCGTGCTGCAATCGATCTCCGTGATCGTCGAATCCTGTGCGACGTCCACGAGGCGACGCGTCAGATAGCCGGAGTTGGCCGTCTTGAGAGCCGTGTCCGCCAGACCTTTGCGCGCGCCGTGGGTCGAAATGAAGTATTGCAACACGTTTAATCCCTCGCGGAAGTTCGCCGTGATGGGCGTCTCGATGATCTCGCCGGAGGGCTTTGCCATCAGTCCGCGCATACCTGCGAGCTGCCTCATCTGCTGAGCCGAGCCCCTGGCTCCCGAATCGGCCATGATGAAGATGGGGTTGAAGCTCATCTGGTCGCGCGCCTCGCCCTTGGGTGAGGTCGCCTTCTCGATGCTCATACCCTTTATCATTTCGCCTGCGACCTCTTCGGTCGTCGCGGCCCAGATATCCACCACCTTGTTGTATTTTTCGCCGGCGGTGATGAGACCTTCGGTATACTGGTCCTCGACCTTACGCACCTCTTCGAACGCCTCGTTCAAGAGCTTCTCTTTTGCCGACGGGATCTTCATATCGTCAATGCATATGGATATGCCCGCCTTCGTGGCATAGTGGAAGCCGAGCGAACGCAGATGGTCGCAAAGAAGGACCGTCTCCTTGTCCTTGCAGAAGCGGTAGCACTGATCGATCAGGTCCGCCACTTTGCCCTTGTCCATCACCCTGTTCACGTAAGAGAATTCGATCTGAGAAGGAATTATCTCGTAGAGAAGTATACGGCCCACCGTAGTGTCAACAAGCTTGCCGTTCATTCTCACCCTGACCTTCGCCTGCAGATCAACGGCTCCCGCATCGTAGGCAATGTGCACTTCATTGGGCGAAGAGAAAACGAAGCCCTCGCCCTTGGCATATGCGCGCTCGCGCGTCATGTAATAAAGGCCCAAGATCATGTCCTGCGTGGGAACGATGATGGGCTTGCCGGAAGCCGGAGAAAGGATATTGTTCGTCGAAAGCAAAAGCACGCGCGCCTCGATCTGCGCCTCGACAGAGAGCGGCACATGGACCGCCATCTGGTCACCGTCGAAGTCGGCGTTGAACGCCGCGCAAACAAGCGGATGAAGCTGGATTGCCTTCCCCTCTATAAGCACCGGCTCGAATGCCTGCATACCCAGACGGTGCAGGGTCGGCGCACGGTTCAGCATGACTGGATGCTCTTTGATGACCTCGTCCAGCGCATCCCAGACCTCGGGGTCCTCCTTCTCGACCAGACGCTTCGCGCTCTTGATGGTGGAGGCGAGCCCCCTCTCTATGAGCTTCTGGAATATGAACGGCTTGAACAGCTCCTTGGCCATGATCTTGGGAAGCCCGCACTGGTGCAGCTTGAGCTCGGGACCCACGACTATGACCGAGCGGCCGGAATAGTCAACGCGCTTGCCCAGAAGGTTCTGGCGGAAACGTCCCTGCTTTCCCTTGAGCATGTCGGAAAGAGAACGCAGCGGCCTCCTGTTGGGGCCGACGAAGGGCCTTCCGCGCCTCCCGTTGTCGAAGAGCGCGTCGACCGCCTCCTGAAGCATGCGCTTCTCGTTCCTGATAATTATATCGGGGGCCGAGAGCTCCATCAGGCGCTTCAGACGATTGTTGCGGTTGATCACGCGCCTGTAAAGATCGTTCAGGTCCGATGTGGCGAAACGCCCGCCATCCAGCGGCACCAGAGGGCGCAGATCCGGCGGAAGAACCGGAACGACCTGCATCATCATCCATTCGGGACGGTTTCCCGCCTCGCGGAACTGCTCCACAAGTTTCAACCTCTTCGCCAGCTTTTTCGAGACGGCCACCGATTTCGTTTTCTTAAGGTCGCGGCGCAGCTTCTTGGAAAGTTCATCAAGGTCCACCTTTATAAGAAGCTCCCTTACCGCCTCGCCGCCCATGCCCACCTTGAACGTGGGACCGAAATCCTCGATCGCCTTCTGATACTTATCCTCGGTCAGCACTTCCTTTTCGGTGAGGGTCGTGTTGCCCGGGTCGAGCACGATATGCGCCTCGCAGTAGAGGACCTTTTCGAGATCACGCAGCGGCAGATCGAGCATCGTTCCTATGCGCGACGGCAGACTCTTCAAAAACCAGATGTGAGCGACCGGCGTGGCGAGAGTTATATGGCCCATGCGCTCGCGCCGCACCTTGCTCTGTATCACTTCGACGCCGCACTTCTCGCACACAATGCCTCTGTGCTTCATGCGCTTGTATTTTCCGCAATTGCATTCGTAATCCTTGACGGGTCCGAATATCTTCGCGCAGAAGAGCCCGTCACGCTCCGGCTTGAACGTGCGATAGTTGATCGTCTCCGGCTTCTTCACCTCGCCGTGAGACCACTGGAGAATGCGCTCGGGGCTGGCCACCTTTATCCGGACACCTTCGAAGCTCAAAGGGTCCTTCGGTTTCTCGAAAAAGTGATAAATATCCATTTATTCCTCCAGCTATACTGCCGGTTTCTATTGGCGCTCGATCAGCTCGACGTCCAGACACAGCGACTGCAGTTCCTTTATAAGAACGTTGAAGGATTCGGGCAGCCCGCTCTCCAGCACTTTCTCACCCTTGACTATCGCCTCGTACATTCTGGTCCTTCCTATGACGTCGTCAGACTTGACCGTCAGAAATTCCTGCAGCGCGTAGGCGGCGCCGTAGGCCTCCATGGCCCAGACCTCCATTTCGCCCAGCCGCTGTCCGCCGAACTGCGCCTTGCCGCCCAGCGGCTGTTGCGTCACCAGCGAATACGGCCCGATCGAGCGGGCGTGGATCTTTTCGTCGACCAGATGGTGCAGCTTCATCATATACATGACGCCTACCGTGATGGGCGTATCGAACGCCTCGCCGGTCTTGCCGTTGAACAGTATCGTCTGCCCGCTTTCGGCTATGTTCGCCTCGCGCAGTATGTCCTTGATCTCGGACTCCTTGGCGCCGTCGAACACCGGCGATGTCATCGGGACGCCGCCGGAAAGCTTTCTGCCGAACTCCAACAGGCCCTTCTCGCTCGACTTATCGATGAACTCATCCACGGCGGAGTTCTGGAAATATCTCTTGAGCATCTTCGCCAGACCTTCGCGCGAGTAGTTATCATCTATGTATCTCCGTATCTGTTCGCCCAAGGACCTGGCACCCCAGCCCAGATGGGCCTCGAGGATTTGACCGACGTTCATACGCGAAGGCACGCCGAGTGGATTGAGAACTATGTCAACGGGACGTCCGTCGGAGAGATACGGCATGTCCTCATCGGGGAGGACGCGCGATATGACGCCCTTGTTCCCGTGCCGGCCCGCCATCTTGTCTCCCACCGAGAGCTTGCGCTTGATGGCCACGAAGACCTTCACCAGCTTGATAACGCCGGGCGGAAGTTCGTCGCCCTTCGCGAGCCGGTTGATGCGCTGGTCGTACTTCATCTTGAGCAGCTCTTCCTGCTCCTCAACGCCCTCAAAAAGATCGGCCAGCTCCGACTCTATCTCATCGCCGCCCTCTACGGATATCTCCGACCATTTCGAGAACGGTATCTTGTTCAGCGTCTCTTCAGTGACGGTCTTGCCCTTCGCCAGAAGCACCTTCTCTTCCTCTTCGTCTATGACCTTGGAAGTGGAGGTCTTGCCGACGAGCAGCTGCCTTATGCGCTTTGACGCGGCCTCCCTGATACCTCTGAGCTCCGCTTCGAGGTCCTTGTTGATCTTCTGGCTCTCCTCGCCCTGTATCTCCTTGGCCCTTTCGTCCGGTTCCACGCCCTCGCGCGAAAAGACCTGCGCGTGGATGACTATACCGCCGACCCCGGGGGGAACGCGAAGCGAAGTGTCCTTAACGTCGCCCGCCTTCTCTCCGAAGATGGCCCTAAGTAACCGCTCCTCGGGGGAAAGCTGCGTCTCGCCCTTCGGTGTGACCTTTCCCACAAGAATGTCGCCCGGCTTTACCTCCGCGCCGATGCGTATGATACCGCTCTCGTCTAAGTCCTTGAGCGCCTCTTCGCCCACGTTCGGTATGTCGCGCGTGATATCTTCCTTGCCGAGCTTGGTGTCGCGGGCGGCGCATTCGAACTCCTCGATATGGATGGACGTGAAGCTGTCCTCCTTCACCAGGCGCTCCGAGACGAGGATGGAATCCTCAAAATTGTAACCGCCCCACGGCATGAACGCGACCAGAACGTTCTGGCCCAGCGCCAGTTCGCCGCCGTCCGTCGCCTGTCCGTCGGCGATGACGTCGCCGGCGCGGACCTTGTCGCCTTTCTTGACGATCGGCTTCTGGCTTATGCACGTTCCCTGATTGGAGCGCTGGAACTTGACCAGCGTATAGATGTCGACGTCGGAGGCGTACTTCCTGCGCCTTGCGCCTTCGGTCTTCACAACGACGCGGTTGGCGTCCACCTCTTGCACCGTTCCGTCATGTGAGGCGACGACGGTGACGCCGGAATCGGTTGCGGTAATACCCTCGATGCCCGTGCCGATGATCGGAGCGGACGTCCTGATGAGCGGCACCGCCTGACGCTGCATGTTCGAACCCATCAACGCGCGGTTCGCGTCGTCATGTTCGAGGAACGGGATGAGCGCCGCCGCCACGGAGACAAGCTGCTGCGGAGCGACGTCCATGAGATTGACGTCGGTCGCGTTGGCAAGCACGAACTCGCCGTGCTTGCGGCACTGCACCTTGTCGGAAGTGAACTTCCCGCCCTTGTCTATCGGGGCGTTGGCCTGCGCGATCAAAAGATCCGCCTCTTCGAGCGCGGAACAATAAGCGACTTCGTCCGTCACCCTTCCCTTGACGACCTTGCGGTACGGCGTCTCGACAAAACCGAAATCGTTGACACGCGCATAGACCGAAAGCGAAGCGATAAGGCCGATGTTCGGACCTTCAGGCGTCTCGATGGGACATATGCGTCCGTAGTGAGTGGTGTGCACGTCGCGCACCTCGAATCCTGCCCTCTCCCTCGTCAGTCCGCCCGGCCCCAGCGCGGAAAGACGGCGCTTATGCGTGACCTCTGCCAACGGGTTGGTCTGGTCCAGGAACTGCGAGAGCTGGCTTGATCCGAAGAACTCCTTGATGGCCGCCGAAACCGGCTTCGCGTTCACGAGGTCATGCGGCATGAGCGTCTCAACATCCTGCAAGCTCATGCGCTCGCGGATGGCGCGCTCCATTCGGACGAGCCCCACCCTGTACTGGTTCTCCAGAAGTTCTCCCACCGAACGAACCCGGCGGTTGCCCAGATGGTCGATGTCGTCGATCTCGCCCTCGCCGTCCTTTAGACGGAGAAGATAGCGGAACGTCTCCAATATGTCCTCTTTGCGCAGGGTCCCGACTTCGAGCGGAACGTCGAAGCCGAACTTGTAATTGAGCTTAAGGCGTCCGACCCTGGAAAGATCGTAGCGTTCGGGATTGAAGAAAAGGTTCTCGAACAGCGCCGTGACCGCTTCGGCCGTGGACGGATCGCCCGGACGGAGACGCCGGTAGATCTCAAGCTTCGCCTCTTCGGGATTGGTCACCTTGTCCGCGAGCAGAGTGTTGCGAAGATACGGCCCGACGTTCAGGTCGTCGATGTACAGGAGCGGAATCTCGGGGATCTTGCGCTTTATGATGTCGTCCAGAAGCTCTTCGGTAAGCACCTCGTTGCAGCCCAGAACCACCTCGCCCGTTTCGGCGTCAACGATGTCGTGCGCCGCCGCACGCCCTATCAGTTCCTCCCGTTCCGTCGGAATGTGGCGAACCTTCGCCTTCTGCATCTTTTCGATCGCGGACGGCGTGAACTTTCTATCCTTCTTCACTATGATCTCATCGCTTTTCGGATCTTTGATGTCGCGGGTCGCGCGCTGATAGACGAGCACATCCGGCGCCACCGACTTAAAGAGCTTCGTCTTGCCTTCATAGGTGATCCCTTCCGTGCTGTAGAATATGTTGAGAAGTTCCTCGGCCGAATAGCCGAGCGCCCTGAGCAGGATAGTCGCCGGCATCTTGCGGCGGCGGTCCACGCGGACAAAAACGATATCTCGCGCATCGAACTCGAAATCAAGCCACGCGCCGCGGTACGGGATCATTCGCGCAGAATAGAGCAGCTTGCCCGAGGAGTGTGTCTTGCCCTTGTCGTGCTCGAAGAAGACGCCCGGGCTGCGGTGCAGCTGCGAGACAATGACGCGCTCGATGCCGTTGATGATGAACGTCCCGAAATTGGTCATCAGCGGCACTTCGCCGAAGAAGACCTCCTGTTCCTTGACGTCGCGGATGGACTGCGCTCCGGTCGCTTCGTCGATATCCCACACGACAAGGCGGACCATAACGCGCATCGGCGCGGCGTAGGTCATGCCGCGGTTCCTGCATTCCGCCTCCGTGTACTTCGGCGGATCGAGCTTATAACTAACGAACTCGAGCGAAGCGGTCTGTGTGAACCCGCGTATCGGGAACACGCTCTTGAAAACGCCCTGAAGGCCTATGTTCGCCCGCTGTTCGGGGGGAACATCCGACTGCAGGAACTCAGCGAACGACTTCTGCTGGATCTCGACAAGCGGAGGGAAGTCGGCGACTCGCTTGATCTTCGAAAAATCCCTCCGGAAACGACGGAACGAGAAGTTGGCCATAGACACTCCTTAAAATAGGGCTTAGGGCATAAGGCCTATGGCACGAAAAAAAACCTTTTCCGATGCCGTTTCTACCTTACGCCCTACTCCATGCGCCTTACACCTGCCCTTAATTATTTGATTTCGATCTTAGCGCCGACCGCCTCAAGCTTCTTCTTCATGCTTTCGGCATCTTCCTTTGTAACGCCTTCCTTGACCGTCTTGGGTGCGCCCTCAACGAAATCCTTGGCCTCTTTGAGTCCGAGACCAGTGATGGCCCTGACCTCCTTGATGACACCGATTTTGTTCGCGCCCGCGTCTGCAAGCACTACGTTGAACTCTGTCTTCTCTTCGGCTGCCGCCGCTCCCGCTCCGGGCATCGCCGCGATCGCGACCGGTGCCGCTGCCGAGACGCCGAACGTGCTCTCGAGCTCCTTCACGAGCTCTGCGACCTCCAGAAGAGGCATGTTCTTCAACGACTCAACGATCTCCGCTCTTCCTACTGTTGCCATACTTTCCTCCTTATTCGCGCCCCAAACATCATCGTACCGGTTATTCTCGTTACTGATATGAGTGGGCCCCTTAAGATCATTTAAGGGAATTTAAGCGCATTGGTTATTGGGTCTTCTTCTCCTTAATAGCGTTTATCACGCGGGCCAGTTTCTGCGGCAGCGCATTGAGCACGCACGCCAAGTTCGTGGCCGGCGCAAGCATCGAAGCCATCGCGCGCGACAAAAGCACTTCGCGCGACGGAAGCTTCGCCAGGGCGTCGATGTTCTTCACGTCCATTATCTTGCCGTCAAGGTAGCCGCCCTTGAGCTTGAGCGCCCCGTGGTCCTTCGCAAACTCGACCAGAACCTTCGCGACGGCCGCAGGATCGCTCTCCGAAGTCGCTACCGCGGTGGGTTCGTGGAAATATTTCTCCAGGTCCTTCAAGCCCTCTTTTTCCAGCACGCGCTTCACGAGCCGGTTCTTGACGACCTTCATCGCGGAGGCGGATTTTCTAAGTTTATGACGCAGCTCCGTGATCTCCGCGACCTTGAGGCCCCTGTAACCGGCGAAGATGATCGCCTTGGCCTTCTTGAACCGGTCGCCCAGCCGTACGATTTCCTGTTCTTTTTCCTGACGGTTCATTGACTTCCTCCGATCATTGTCAAAAAATTACGCGGTCTTCTGGTACCTCGCGACATCCAGCCGAATGCCCGGCGACATCGTTGAAGAGATCGCCATCGAACGGATGAAATTTCCCTTCACAGACGCCGGACGCGCCTTCACGAGCACTTCGAGCAACGCATTTATGTTATCCTTGAGCTTCTCCTGTCCGAACGAGCGCTTGCCTACGGGAACGTGAACGACGCCGGCCTTGTCGGTCCTGAACTCCACCTTGCCCGCCTTCACTTCCTTGACCGCCTTGGCTATGTCGAACGTGACCGTTCCCAGCTTCGGGTTAGGCATGAGACCGCGCGGTCCCAGCACTTTTCCGAGCTTGCCGACCACGCCCATCATGTCCGGCGTAGCGATCGTGGCGTCGAACTCCAGCCATCCGCCGTTTATCTTTTCCGCAAGATCGTCGCCGCCCACCGCGTCCGCGCCGGCATCGGTCGCTTCGCGTTGCTTTTCGCCTTTAGCGAAGACCGCCACCCGCACCTTCTTGCCGATCCCGTGAGGCAGCGTGCACGCGCCGCGTACCTGCTGGTCGGTCTGTTTGGGATCTACTCCCAGACGGATCGCGATATCGACCATCTCGTCGAACTTCGCCTTCTCGAAGCCATCGAGGACCTTGAGCGCCTCTTCCAGAGGATACCTCTTGTCATGATCAACTTTCGTGTCGTTTGACGTATACTTTTTCCCTGCCATTTGAACCTCCCGCCTAACCTTCAACCGTGATACCCATGTTGCGCGCCGTTCCCTCGATGGTCCTGACGGCAGATTCCAGTGTATCGCAGTTAAGGTCAGGTAGTTTGATTTTCGCGATCTCTTCCACCTGCGCCTTCGTGACCTTTCCCACCTTTACCTTGTTGGGTACGCCGGAACCCTTCTCGACCCCAGCCGCCTTCTTCAGAAGGACTGATGCCGGCGGGGTCTTCAGGATGAAAGAGAAGGACCGGTCCTGATAGATGGTCACGATAACGGGGATGATCATCCCCTCCTGCTTTGCTGTCTTGGCGTTGAACTGCTTGCAGAACTCCATGATGTTGACGCCGTGCTGGCCCAGTGCTGGACCTACCGGCGGCGCGGGGTTCGCTTGCCCTGCGGGACATTGCAGTTTTACTTGTCCTGTTACCTTCTTAGCCATTTTTTCCTCCGGACTTACGTCGTCTTCTCAACCTGCGTGAAGTCGAGCTCTATTGGTGTTGCCCTGCCAAATATCGAAACGAGAACACGAAGCTTCCCCTTCGTCTCGTTCACGTTGTCAACGATCCCCGTGAAAGTAGAGAACGGGCCGCTGACAACGCGGACGTTCTCGCCCTTTTCAAACTCAACCTTTGACTTCGGCTTGAGAGTTCCTTCCTCTATCTGATGCGTTATGCGCGCCACCTCGTCCTCCGGAACTACCGCGGGATGAAGGGAGCCGCCCACAAAACCCGTCACTTTGGGCGTCTCTTTCACAAGGCGCCACGTCACTTCGTTCAGGTCCATCTTCACCAAGATATAGCCGGGGAAGAACTGGCGCTTCGATGTGCGCTTGGTCCCCTTCTTGACCTCCACCACGTCCTCGGCCGGCACCAACACGTCGCCGAAAAGATGCTCCAAGTGATGCTGGCGGACACGCTCTTCAAGCGCTTTTTTCGCCTTCTGTTCGTAGCCGGAATATGTATGAACCACATACCACTGTTGTGCCATAGATTTTACCTATAAAAGATTCTGACCATTATCCCCCATATCATGTCGAACCCGAAGAGGATCGCGGCACAGATCCCCACAAGGACCGACACGATACCCGTTGACATCACCGTCTCTTTCCTGTTCGGCCACACGACCTCCGAGAGCTCCGTGATGACCTCGTTCGTGAATGTATTGACCTTCTCGTTTCTCAACAGCGCGACGAACACGGCAAGACCGATCGCACCGGCGATGATCTCCGTCGGCGGCACCACCCAGTCAACCGGCATCGTTACGCGGGTGATCACCCAGATGGTCGCGATCATTTCGCGCATAATGAGCCACGTGACGAGCCCGCAGAACAGATAGATCAAGCTTACCGTTTTTTTGCTCCTGATCATAAATATATTCTCCGCTGACCTCTACACTCCTACACTTCAAGACTTTCTATGCAGGGGAGACAGGGATCGAACCCGCAACCCCCGGTTTTGGAGACCGGTGCTCTACCAATTGAGCTACTCCCCTAACCTTACTTCGTCTCCTTGTGGAGCGTGTGCTTCCTGCAGAACCTGCAGTATTTTTTCATTTCCAGACGGTCAGGCGTCTTCTGCTTGTTCTTCGTCGTGGAATAATTGCGGTTCTTGCACTCCGAACATGACATCTGAATTATTGTTCTCATAAGTTCCCTTTACCTCTATTCAACTATTCTACGATCTCCGTCACGACGCCCGCGCCGACCGTCCTGCCACCCTCGCGGA
>DYJF01000038.1:10308-15258 GCA_020723205.1 Bdellovibrio sp. | reverse complement strand
GGAAGCTGGCGAAGCTGCAAGATCGGCGAGCCGACGTAAGCGAGAAAGTCCTCTTCCCGGAACTGCTGAATGTTCATTGCCGTAAGGAAGCCGGTGAAGCGTGAACCGGCGAATTTTTACACCGCCTCTTTAAGGTTCCTGCAGATGAACTGCACGTCCTTCTCCGAAAGACGCGTGTGGAAGGGTAAAAACGCGATGCGGCCGGCGATGGATTCGGTGACGGGAAGCGTGCCGGCTCTTGTCTTGAAACGTTTCTGATATATCTTCTGCAGATGCGCCGTGTGCCAGAGCCCAAGCATGACGCCCCTCTCCGCCAGACGCTTCGCCGCGGCGGCGCGGTCCGGGACGAGCACCGCGTAGTGGGTTATCAAGCCGTCGTGCGAAACCTTCTGGAGGGATATCTTCCCGGTGTCCACGACGTCGGAGAGCTCCCTGTCGTACCACGACCTCAAGATGCGGCGCCTTTCGAATATTGCGTCGCATTTCTTGAGCTGCTCCAAGGCGATCGCGGCGTTTAAATCGTTCATCTTGAAGTTCGCGCCGAAAGAGGCGAGCTCTTCGGGAGAGGCGAAATCCATCCCCTGATACGATATCTTCTCGATGTCCATGATGAGTTTTTTATCGCCCGATAATACCACCGCGCCGCCCAGTCCCGAAAGTATCTTCGACGTGGCGAAGCTGTAGACGGTGGCGCCGCCGGTGCCCATGTTCACGAGCCCCGCAGGCGTTCCTTTGTGCGTCGAGCCCATTGCGAGGGACGCATCCTGAATGAGCGGGATATCGAGTCCCTTGGCGTTCAGGACGTCCCCCATCGCATCAAGGTCTCCTACCTGATTGAAATGCACGAACACTATCGCCTTTGTCTTTTTGCTCACCGCCTTTTCGAGTGAGGCGGGGTCCATCATGAAGGTGTCGGGATCTACGTCCACGAACCTGGGCTCCGCTCCGGCAAGCGCTATCGCGTTGGGGACGCCAAGGAAATTGAGCGACGTTGTTATGACCTCGCCCGAAGTGACTTTGTTCGCCATGAGCGCCGCAGTGATCGCGGCGGTCGCGGACTGCATGGGCGCTATGTAAAGCGGTGCGGCCGGCGGCTTCGACCGGCAGATGAACTTTAAGAACTCCTGACAAAGGCGGTGGACGGGACAGCCCTCCACGTTGAGATAGTTGGCGAAGGAGAGAGCGTCGTCGTTCAGAAGAAGGCGGGCCAGCGACGCTATCTCCGCGCCGCCCTCTTCCCTGCTCGCCTCGATGAACTTGTCCAGAAACTCGCGCGCCTTCCCCTGCGGAAGATCGAACGAGGGGTGGATGAGCGTGTATTTCATGGGACGCAATCTAGCATATTCCACGACACGAAACCAGAATCTTTTCAGGTAGATACCTTGGTGCCAGATCAGATCTTTGAATGCTTGGTAATATATATTGATTAATTACTATATTAGTATTACTATTATCGGTGTGGAAAAAGCGCCAACCAGCAAAAGGGGCAGGCCGCTGAAGGGTGATGCGAGAAGGGAGCGGACGTCGTTCACGCTGCCGCCGGACCAGATCGCATGGCTGGAGAACCAAGCGCGCGCCTTAGGTTCCACGAAGAGCGACACGCTTTCACGGCTCATTGACGACGCGAGATATTACAGGGCGAACGTTTCGGAGCTGATCGGATCGAGGTTTCCCCTGTCCAAAAAAACCGTCGCGCAATTTTGCGGGCGCTATCGCGTCAAGAAGCTGTCCCTGTTCGGCTCCATCTTAGGAAAGGACTTCACTCCGAAGAGCGACATAGATATCCTCGTTGAATTCGACCCCGGTTTCACGCCGACCTTCTTCACGATCAGCGAGATGGAACGCGAGATGTCGAAACTTCTGGGCGGAAGAAAAGTTGACATAAGAACGCCCGAGGAATTAAGTTCATATTTCAGGTCCGACGTCGTGCGCGAATCAGAGATCCTCTATGCCGCCTAAAAGCTTTGAAGCCGACGCAATAAGGGTCAAACACATCTTGGACGCCGCAAGAGAAGCGCTCGCCTTCGTCAGGAACAAATCACAGCAGGGCCTTCGTCAGGACCGCAAACTCGCGCTATCTCTGATCAAGGAGATCGAAATGATCGGAGAGGCGGCAAGCAGGGTGAGCGCCGCGTTCCGCGAAAGACATCGGGACGTACCGTGGGAGGCGATGATAGCGACCCGAAACCGCCTGATCCACGGCTACTTTGACATTGACTACGGCATCGTGTGGGACACGGTGACCATAGAGTTTCCGAAGCTGATAGAGAAGCTCAAAAACATTGCGTGACTGCGTGCTTTGGAATAGATTAACGCCGCTATGGTCGTCCGAATAGACGCAAAAGAAAAGGTCACCGGCGAGGCGAAGTACGCCGACGATCTGAAGTTCGACCGGATGATATACGCTGTCCCTCTGCACGCGGCGTACCCTTCAGCACTCATCCTCTCCATAGACACGAAACCCGCGAAGGAGATGGAAGGCGTAGTTGACGTCATCACGGCCGACGACATCCCGGGAAGCAAACAGGTGGGGACCGTCATACACGATCATTACGTAATGGCGACCGACCGAGTGCGCTACATGGGAGACGTGGTGGCGATGGTCGCGGCACAGACGCCCGATATAGCGCGAGAGGCGGCGCGAAGGATAATCGTGCAGTACAAGGCGCTGAAACCGGTTCTCAAGCCGGAGGACGCGCTCACGAAGAACGCCCCCTTCATCCACATAGGCCGCCCCGACAACATAGCCGCGTCATATAAGGTGCGCCACGGCGACGTCAAAAAAGGTTTCGCGAAGAGCGACAAGGTGATCGAGCGGGAATTTGCCACGACGTTCGTGGAGCACGCGTACATGGAGCCGGAATCGTGCGTGGCGGTGAAGAACCCCGACGGATCGGTGACGGTTCACGGCGGGATGCAGCATCCGTTCACAACGCGGAAATTTGTCTCGCGGGCGACGGGGCTGCCGCTCAACCGCGTGCAGATAGTTCAGACGACATTGGGCGGCGGCTTCGGCGGCAAGGACGATACGATATCCGTGATCTGCGCGCGCGCTGCGATCATCGCGCTTCGCACCGGACTCCCCGTGAAGATAACCTACACTCGCGAGGAATCCGTGCGCGAGAGCTACAAGCGCCACCCTTTCAAGTTCAGGTACAAGGTCGGCGTGGATAAGAAGCGTAAGATCCGAGCGATGCAGATAGACATGACCGCAGACAGCGGCGCCTACTGCGCCACGTCGCCGTTCGTCATCTGGCGCCCGACGGTCCAGTGCACGGGGCCCTACATCGTCCCCAACGTGCGCTGCGATACGCGCGCGGTGTACACGAACAACACGTTCACCGGCGCCATGCGCGGCTTCGGCTCCCCGCAGGTCAACTTCGCCGTCGAGTCAATGATAGATATCGTGGCGCACGAATGCGGGATAGATCCTATAAAGTTCAGGAAGGACAATTTCTTCACGCAGGGGTGCACGACGCACACCGGGCAGAAGTTCAATAAACACAAGGTATCTATAAATGAAGTCGTGGATAAAACGCTCAAGCAGTTCGACTGGAAGAAAAGATACAAGCTCTGCAGCCGCGGCAGGCCCGACGCGGACGGCATCTATTACGGCGTTGGGATGGCCTGCTCATACCGCGGAGTCTCGCTGGGCGCAGAGGGAAACGATTTCTGCTCCGCGATAGTTAACATACAGCCAGACGGCTCGATGATACTTGAGGTCGGCGTCGCGGAGAACGGACAGGGGCTGAAAACGGCGATGGTCCACATACTGGCGACCGAGTTCGGCGTGGAACATTCGCAGATAAGATTTCTGGACGCGGATACGAGCTCCATCACCGACAGCTGCCCCACTGTCGCGTCGCGCGGGACGCTTGTCGGCGGGAACGCGGTGCTCGACGCAGTGAAGAAGATAAAGGAACAGATGCGGCCGGTGCTGAAAGAATTGATCGGCGCATCAAAAAAAGGATATGACTTCAAAGACGGATACGTCATTAATGTTTCTCTTCCGCGCAAGAAAATTAAGTTCGACAACGCCGTCGCGGCCTGCCACAACAAAAAAATGTATCTCTATGCGCTGGGCGTGTTCCAAGGCCCCCCGGTTTACTGGAAAGAGGAGACCGGACAGGGCGACGCGTATTTCACGTACGTCTACGGCTGTCAGGCCTGCGAGCTGACCGTTGACGCGAAGACCGCAAAGGTCTCTGTGAAAAAGGTCGTAGCCGCGCACGAGGTGGGAAAGGCGATCAACCCGCAGATGGCCGTGGGACAGATAATAGGCGGCGTAGCAATGGGGCTGGGGTTTGCGCTCAAGGAGCGGATCGTGCACGCGAACGGCGTCATACAGAACTTAAATTTTGATAAATACAAGATCCCCACCGCGCCGGAGATGCCGGAGGTGGAGGCGATCATCGTAGAGAACCCGGATGCCGCCGGCCCGTGGGGCGCCAAAGCGCTGGGCGAGCCGGTCAACGAGCTCATGGGCGCGGCGGTCGCGAACGCGGTGTTCAACGCGATCGGTGTGAGATTCACGGAGTTGCCGATAACGGCGGAGAGGATAAAGAATGCCATTAACGTTACATAAGACTGGCACAGGTACCGCTCGCCCTGAGCTTGTCGAAGGGTGAACGGTTCGTACTTCGACATAGCTCAGCACGAACGGCTTGAACAAATGAAACGAACTTTTCAACTAAACGTTAACGGTAAATATTACGATGTGAACGCAGAACCGGAGCGCACGCTTCTCGACGTTCTTCGAGAGGACCTGCGGCTGACCGGCACCAAGCGCGGCTGCGATATCGGCGCGTGCGGCACCTGCACGGTGCTCATCGACGGCAAACCGCTCGCCTGCGGCTTCATTCAGTTGATGCCCAAAGGCGCTCGGGCGTCCTCGGGCAAGATCGGCCCCGACGGCCGGCCTCTTGAAGTGGCACTCCGGCCGGACAACAA
>DYJF01000038.1:0-10298 GCA_020723205.1 Bdellovibrio sp. | reverse complement strand
GCATTGTGAAAATAAACACAGTTGGCGTTCCCCTCCTTTGTAAGGAGGGGTCAGGGGAGGTAGATCTACCCCACCTAACCTCCCCTTACAAAGGGGAGGTCGAGATTATCACGATCGAAGGATTATCGAAGGACGGAAGGTTACACCCCATCCAGCAGGCGTTCATGGATTGCGGCGCGGTTCAGTGCGGTTTCTGTACGCCGGGCATGGTGCTGACCGCAAAAGCTCTTTTAGATAAGAATCCCAACCCCACACGCGAAGAGATAAGGAAGGCGATGGCCGCGAACCTCTGCCGCTGCACCGGCTATCAGCAGATAGTGGACGCTATAGAAGAGGCGGCGAAGAAATGCCGCTAGAGCCGCAATAATTTTTTGAGATTGCCGCCGTCGTGCGAGAAGGCGTCGTCATCTTTCGGAGTTTCGAGGACCATCGGTATTTTTTTGAGGCGCGCGTCCTTCATTATATTCCCAAAACCCTGAAGGCCTATCTTTCCCTTTCCGATATGTTCGTGCCGGTCTATACGGCTGCCGAGCCCTCCCTTTGAATCGTTCAGATGGATCGCAAGGAGTTTTTTGAAGCCGATCACGCGGTCGAACTCCTCCCACGTCTTCTTGTAGCCGTCCTTCGACCTTATGTCGTAGCCCGCTGCGAAGGCGTGAGCCGTGTCGAAGCACACGCCGAGGCGCGGGCCCGCCCCAACGATATCCATGACGGCGGCCAATTCCTCGAATGTGCGCCCCAACTGACTGCCCTGCCCCGCCGTCGTCTCAAGGGCAATGCCAGCTTTAAAATGCGCGGTCCTTTCAAAAACGCGGCCTATCGCCTCCGCCACTCTGAAGATCCCCCAATCCCTGCCCTTTTCCTTGGGACTGCCCGGATGAACGACAACGAACGGAAGTCCGAGCTTTTCCGCGCGTTCAATCTCCCCGATCATTGCGTCAATCGATTTTCGAAATATCTCCGCCTTCGGCGCGGCAAGATTTATAAGATACATCGCGTGCGAGAAGGCGAACTTCACCGTGCCGGCCTTCATCCTCTTTCGAAACTCGTCCGCGTCGGCGCCGGATATTTCGCTCTGCTCCCACTGCCTGTTGGACGTCGTGAAGAGCTGTATCGACGTGCAGCCGATCCGGTCGCCCTCCTCGACCGCATTTGCGACCCCGCCGGCGATCGAACAGTGCGCGCCGAGCAAACGTCCCGTAATTCTCAGTAGACGAGGCATACAAATTTGGAACACCACTTTATGTTATAAATATCTGATTTTATTGATCATCCGGATACCGCCCGAACATCATCATATAGTACGCCTTATGTCCTTACCAGCTCTTTGATTTGGCACAACTTTTTTAAAAAATAGACGATAATAAATATAGGAGTTAGCGGGGGCATTCCACATACATTTATGAAAGATGATGCCAGATTATCGGAGAGGGCCTATTTCAAGCTGGGGCGTATCCCGACCGGCATAGGGGCCATCATGGACGGCTGGGAATTCACGGAGGAGGAGTTCCTGAACTCCGGCCTCCTCAATATTGAATTCAGAGCATTCACACACAACTGCCCGCTGGATTGCCAATACTGTTTCACGAACAAATCCGACAACACCCTTACGTTCGACGAGATAAAAGATATTTTGATGCAGTTGAAAGCGCTCGGCACGAGAACGGTCAATTTTGTGGGTGAAGGCGAACCGTCTATCGACGACAAATTCATGGATGTCATGTCGTTCTGCCATGAAATCGGGCTAAAGGCGGTGGCTTTTCTGGGCGGCTCAAAAAGATTGCTGGACAGGGATTTTGTACGGCGGCTCAAAGAATACAACGTCACCGTAGTGCTCAAGTGCGACAGCTTATTCAACGAAGAATATCAGAACCGGATCACCGGCTCCAAGAACGGCTATTTCAAGATGCGCAATCGCGCATTGAAGTTGCTTATGGAAGAGGGTTTCAATAAGCCCGACTGCAAAGGGACCACAAACCTCGCTTTGAACATGATCGTTACGCAATTCAATAAGGATGAAGTGCTGGATGTCGTCAAGTTCGGCAGGGAAAATAACATATTCGTAATGGCGTGCGAATTCCTGCCCACGGGGCGCAGCGGAAGAGAGGATTTCGACAAAGATATGATGGTCTCGCGGGGTGAAATGGACGAGATAAGGAAAGAGATACGGGAAATGGATGAATCATATTACGGCTTCATTCATCCTGCCTTCTCCAGCTACACATCTGTTCCCTGCACCATATACGGCGGCATTCACATCTACGGGAACGGCGACGTCGGCCGGTGCGCCGGCGACGCCACGGTCCTTGGAAGCTTGCAGCAAGAGTCTGTTGCCGATATTTGGAGCAGGATCAAATTGGATAAATCGCTTTTTTTGGGCAACTGCCCCTTCAGGGATCGCGCGTACAAAAGCTAGAGATCACAAGCCCCCCCTATAAGTGTCGGACACTTATTGCCGTGCTTCATTTCATTGGCAATCCCTTTCGATATATATTAGTAAAGAACATATGCGAGGGGAGGATGATATGAAAGGACGGCTGATAGTTTGTCTGCTGGCTGCTTTTGTACTCGGCGCCGCCGGCTGCTCGTCCTCCGCCGGAGGCGCGAACGGCGGAAGTTCGCTGGACGGCAACCAGTGGCGCGCGGTAACGACCGACGGCAAGGTCCTCTCGGGCATAGCCGTTGACGGCGCGGCGGGGGTGCTAAGGGTCGTCAACGAATCCGACGCAACGATCGGCGCTCCGACACTCGCAATATACGACTTGAACACCGGCGAGCCCGTAGAGATAAGTTTGAGCGCCTCTTCCGAGATACCGTCCGGCGGGACCGCCGGCGCGAACCTGACTTTTCCCGACGGAGCGGCACCCGCCGACAGTGCGCTGCTCACGCTCTCGCTGGGCAATGAACCGGCCGCAGTCTTCATGACGTCGAGCGAATATTCGGAGCTTTCGCCCGTCGCCCTCGATCCGTCTCTCGCCGCTTATATCGATCCATTGTCGGGCGAATGGAGCTTCGAGATGGACCTCGGTGTCGAATATCTCACCGGAACGAACTGTCCCTCCGCTCCTCTTAGCATGACCTCCGTCGGAGAGTGCACGCTCATCGTGTCGAGCAGCGGCTATGCCGCGACGTGGACGATCGACGGCTCGGTCATAGCGCTAAGCAGGTCGGCGTCCAGCAACGCCTTCGAGAGCGCCGCCTACTATTTCGAAGTGGAGTCGGATGAAGGCACGGTTTACGGCACGAACGGGTGGACGCTGACGCCGTCATCTTCGACGTCCATCGCGGGAACGCTCGCGTGGAACAACAATCTGGGATGCAGCGCCAACTATCCCATATGGATGAGCCATAATGTCTCGTCGTCTCCCGTGATACATGCGCTCTGCGAAGGGACATGGAACATCTCGTATTCCTCCATGGTGTGCGGCGGAAACGTCATCAGCCCGGCCTCGCTTCCTCTGCTTCCGTATCCGCAGGGAACGCTCGACGTGACCTACCTGCTTGAGGAGCCCATATCTCTCACGCTCGGTTCCTTTTCGAACTACCAGTCGCTTCCGAACATCGGCGGCACCAACACCTACGGCACGCTTCTGCCCAACATCGTGCTGGGCACGACAACGGACCCGGCCGGCGCGCCTCTGACCATCGTGGGCGGATTGCAGCTGACAGCCGTATCGCCCACGCAGATGTCGGGGGTGCTTGTCATGAACGGCTTCGGTGTGACGCCCTGTTCCGGCGCGGCCGTCGTCATGATGACGTCCGTCACCGGCTGCTGATCGCTTAAAGGGGTTATAAACTATGAAGAAAAAATATATCGTATCGGCGGTTCTTGTCTTTCTCTTTGCCGGCGCCGCAGTTGCGAGCATCCTCGCGGTGAGAACCGCGGGTCGCATGATCGAAGAGAAGAAGCAGAACATCTTGGGGCTCGCGCTCGAGATCAAGTCCTATTACGTCGACTGGCTGCGCGCACGCGTCGTTCTTGAAGGCGTGGCCGTCTATCCGGCGGGCAAGGTGAGCGAAGAAAACAAGCTCGCCTCCGTTGAAAAGGTGTTCGTCTCCGTCTCGCCGCGAGACATCTTCGGTAAAAAAGAGCTGCACGCCACGGAGATCGTATTTGAAAAGCCCGACGTTTCCTATATCCGCTATTCCAGAAAATCCAAGAACTGGGACGCGCTTGATCTGTCACAGCTGGGGGGAGAAAAGAAGGAAAAGGCCGAGGTCGAGGATAAGGCCAATGAAGAAAAGTTCAAGGTCAGAATAGACAAGGTCACGATAAACGACGGACATGCGGTCTATGTGAACCGTGCCGACGGCGGGCGCCTAGAGCTCAACGACCTCGACGTCGAGATAGACGATATCGTCCCCGAACCGGATCCCAAAAAGCTCCCCACGACGATGACGATGACGACGCAGATAGGGAACACTTCCGGCCGATTTACGATGAACGGCAGGGCCAACTTTCTGGCAAAGGGGATAAACTTCACGTCGAAGGCGAATCTTTCTCCAATGCCCGTCACATATTTCGCTCCGTTCTATGCGGGGCAGGTCCCCTTTCCCATCACTACGGGATCGATATCGGTGGGCAGCAACGCCAAGGCGGACGAGAGCATGCTGACGTCCAATCACCATATCACGATATCCGGGCTCCGCGTCGGCGGAGGCCTCAAAGCGGACCTCATCAATCAGTTCATCTTGAGCCAGAGCGACCGCATCTCGGCCAACGCGGCGGTGAACGGCGACCTTGAAACCGGCGACATCTCCATCTCCCACACGGCAAGCAAGGTGATAGTGGAACAGCTCATGGCCGGCGCGATGAAACAGACGCCGGTTGGAAAGATAGGCGATACCGTAGAAGGGGCCGGAAAGAACATCGGGACCGGCGGAAGAAAAGTGGGCGATAAGGTGAAGGGCCTCTTCGGCCGCTAGAAGTGAAAACCGTGCGGAACGCGGCGATCAATTTTGAGCGCGTCCACATCGAGTTTCTTCCCGCCGACATACGCGTCCAGAACGACGCGTCCGTCGCCGCGGTACATGAGAAGCGAGAGCACCTCGTCCGTCGTGAGCTCGGACAACCTGTAGTGATAATCCACCTGCCTGATGTCGAGAACGAGAAAGTCCGCGCATTTTCCGGGCGCGAAGTTTCCGATCTCGTCCTCCATCGAAAGGGTCTTTGCCCCTCCCAGCGTTCCCAGATATAACGCCTTCGCGGGCACCACCGAAGCGCGAAGCTGCGTGTAATCGGCGTGGCGCATCTCCGTGAAGAGCGACATCGACGTGCCTGCGCCCACGTCCGTGCCGAGACCGTACGTCACGCCCGCGCTCTCCACCCGTTCCGCCGGCATCCAACCGCTCTTGAGGAAGAAATTCGACGTCGGACAATGCGCGATCTTCGTGCCCGTCTCCGCCATGCGCCTGTATTCGTCGTCGGACATATAGATCGCGTGGCCGAGTATTGTTTTGGGACCGGCGCAACCGCTCTCCTCGAAGACCGAAAAGGCGTCCGGCAGTTTCGGATATATCCGTTTCACCTCTTCGTTCTCCTCGGCCGTCTCCGCGATGTGACTCTGAACGTACGCGCCGGTTTTCTGCGCTAACTTTCCGACCTCTTTCAAAAGGTCCATGCTGCAGGTCGGCGCGAAGCGCGGCGTGAAGGCGTAGCGCAGCCGTCCTCCGGAGGTGCAGTGCCATTTTTCGGAGAGCATCTCGCTCTGTTTGAGCGACCAGCGCGTCTCCTCCTTCAACCCTTCGGGGGCGTTTTGGTCCATCATCACCTTGCCCATGACGGCGCGGATGCCGCACGCCTTCGCGAGCTTAAAGGCGTGATCGGTCGCCTTCTCGTGGACGGTCACGTAGATGCCGGCCGTCGTCGTGCCGTTCAAAACGAGCTTCTTGAAGAACCTCTTGCCCACGTCGTCCACCACGCGAAGGTCCCTGAAGGCCATCTCCGCGGGGAATATATAATGTTTGAGCCAGTCCAGAAGTGTGGCGCCGTGCTTTCCGCGGCAATCAAGCTGCGGAAGATGCAAGTGACAATCCACAAGGCCTGGAATAATGAGGTGGCGGCGAAGATCGACGACTTTATCAAAGGGGACAGTCCCCTTTTTAAATGGGGGACCGTCGCCTTTGTATGGTCCGCACGAAACGATCTTGCCAGCGATGTCAACGACAAGAATCCCGTCGCGGATATCTTCAACCTCCGTGGGCGATATCGGATTGATTATCCTGCCGCGATAGCCCGTGAGTTTTCCCTTTTTCATTTCTTCTCTTCCTCTTTCTCCGCCACCTTCTCTTCTTCGCCCGCGGGCACTTCGTCAGGGACCTTTTCGCCGGGTATCCTGTATTTACCCGACGCCCACTGGCCAAGATCGATGAGCTTGCAACGCTCCGAACAGAACGGCGCGTGCGGACTTCCCTCCGGCGCCGTGTTCTTCCCGCACAGGGGACATGTTTTTATCCGATGGCCCACGGGCCGATTCATAGCACTTGCCAAATTGCGGGTCAAATTCCATATAATGACTACCGGCTCTCGGGACCGGCAACGCGTCTCGAAAGATGTGCAGACCGAGGGCGGCTCTCGGCCACCTTTTTTCGTCTCCCTCCGATCCTTCTGTGATCTGGTGAACTTCACCTAAGCCGGGAGACTGGAAAAAAGCTGCCCTGCGCCGCCTTTGGTCTGCACATCCGTTCTCGTCTGCAGTGATATAGAGACCTACGGTCCGCAGAAGACAGGCCATGCCGCTCCGCCAGCTGACGTAGGGCAACTCTTCGAAAGCTCCTGGCTTGGCAAGGTGCTGCACCAGATCAAGAGATTCCAGAAGGACCTCAAGAAGAGTTGGCCGTAAGGAAGCCGGCAGACTGCCTCTCGCTTGCTGCCTACGGTCTCCTGCCTTTCATATTGTGCCTTGTCGCTGTCTTAAACATTTGATAGAGGTTCGGACCATGGATGTGGAACAAAAGGCCTTGGATCTCAAAAAAGACCGCGTCGCCTATGCATGGGCCACCGTCGTCAAGGTTTCCGGCTCTGCGCCGAGGCACGTCGGCGCCAAGATGCTCGTAACCGAAAGGGGAGAGATCTTCGGCACGATCGGCGGGGGGACCCTCGAACATCAGGTGACAGCGGATGCGAAGAAGATCATCGGGCGGGGAACGGCGGAGCTCAAGAGCTATCCGCTTGGCCCCATGCTCGGACAATGCTGCGGAGGCGAGGTGGACATATTCATAGAGCCGGCTCTGCCTAAAAAAGAGGTGGCGGTCTTCGGTGCGGGCCACATAGCCGAAGAGCTCTGCCCCATGCTGGGGAAACTCGGTTTCAGCGTTACGCTCGTGGACGAGCGAAGAGAGCGCATTGAACTCCCCGCGTTCGCCGCCGTAGGGAACAAGCTCAACGAGCAGCCGGGCGACGCGCTTCGCATGCTCAAGTTCGGCTGCGATACCCACATAATAGTCATCACGCACGAGCACAAGCACGACGAGGCGATCGTCGAATACTGTTTGGACAAGCCGTTCAAATATCTCGGCTGCATCGGCTCGAGAACGAAGTGGGCAAAATTCAAAGATAGGTACAAGGCGCGCGGGATAACCGAGGAGCAGATGTCGCGCGTGTCGACGCCGATCGGCCTCGACATCGGAAGCGAAACTCCCTTCGAGATCGCGGTCTCTATAGTTGCCGAACTTATAAGCATAACAAACAACTCGGCGGCGTAGGGCAACTCTTCGAAGGCCTTTAAGGGGACACTTCTCCTGTTCGCGTGGTCTCCATGTGAAAATGAGAAGTGTCCCCTCCTCGGGTTTCAGAAGGACCTGAGAAGAGTTGGACGTAAACAGTCGAGTTGTTTGCCCGGATAATATGAACATTGCAGGCATCATTCTCGCCGCGGGCGGATCGAAGCGCATGGGAAGCCCCAAGGCGCTGCTTGAACTTCCCGGCGGAACAACCCTTCTTTCGGAACAGGCCGCGTTGCTGGCCGGCGCGGGGTGCGATCCGGTCGTTGTCGTCGTCGGTTCCGCAGCGGACGGTATCACAGGCGGACATCCGCATCTTAATGTTTCATGGTGCATCAACGGGGAATGGGAGCTGGGACAATTTTCATCGGTCCGGGCGGGAGTCGCGCACGTTTTGCGCCATGACATAGAGGGCGCTCTCATCCTTCCGGTCGACGTTGCCGGTGTGAGCCCTTCTACCCTTGCGGCCCTCTCGGAAGCGGCGAGCCGAAACCCCAAGCCGTACGCCGTCGTCCCGTCGTTCGGCGGCAGGGGCGGGCACCCGATCTACATTTCACTCGCATTTTGCGCTGAAATCGTTAAGAAGGACCCGTCGGAAGAGGACGCGCGGCTCGACGCGATGTTCGAACGGGCGGACAAAGTCGTCTATCTGCCGGTGAACGACGCAAACGTTGTAAGAAACGTCAACACGCCCGACGAATGGCGGATTTTTCTGGGGGAGAATTGATCCGACGGTTGCTCATCATGGCGCTTTTGCTCGCGCTCTTTCCGGCGTCGGCCGCCGCGAAAGAACCTTCGGCAAAAACTTCGGCCCCGGAGTCCGCGGACGTTTCCGAGGAACCCGTCGTGACGATCAAGCCGCCCAAGAGCCACATATACAAGAAGATCCTCCTGTTCCCGTTCGAGATACCGAAGTACGCCTTCCGCGCGGCCACCTTCCCCCTCGGGATGACGAGCCGCTTCATCGAACGCCACAACGTGCAGGAGCGCGTCGCCGATTTCCTTTCCAACGACGACAAGACGCTTTGGATCTATCCAATAATCGAGGGCGGAGCCGGGTCCAGCTTCGGCGGCGGTCCCGCCTTGAGATACACGGATCTCTTCCATCGCGGGTATCAGCTCTCCGCAAAGTACACGATCCACGTAAACTTAAACCAGCTGGCCGCGGCCTCGCTTGAAAAACCGGACGCGTTCGAGATCATGGGAACGCCCGTATCATGGTCCTTCTCTCCGCAGTGGGTGTGGTCCGAGTACCAGTATTTTTACGGGATCGGCAACGACAGCAAGCGGAACGACAAGACGCAGTACCTTCTGAACAAGACCGACGTCGCCGGCGGTATCGCCGCGCATCCCTTGAAGAACCTCTCAACCGGCGCCTTCATCGGCTACAGCTTGGCGTCCAGCGGCGAAGGCGCGGCTCCGTCCGTCGACACGCTCTTCCCCGCGAATTCTCTTGCGGGCTTCGAACAATGGCTCCAGTACGGGCTGGCCGGGATAAAAATAGAGCACGACACAAGGAACAACTCTTCGCTTCCCGAATCGGGCGGCGTCAGGACGTTCAAGTTCACGCGCTATCAGCACTTCGGCGAAAAGAACTACAGCTACAACCAGTACAACCTCGACGTGAAGGAGTTCATACGGCTGATGGCCCCGAGGCACGTTCTCGGCCTTCACATGGGATGGGTGTTCGAGCAGGAGACGGGCGGCAGCCAGATCCCCTTCTACCGCTTGGCGCTCCTCGACGTGAAGTCGCCGCTTCGCGGTTTCCCGCAGCAGCGCTTCACCGACCGCAACATGTGCGTCTTCAACGCGGAGTACCGCTTCCCGATCTGGGGCACGATGGACGGCGTGATCTTCGGCGACACGGGCCGCGTCTTTCACAGCGTCACCGATTTCACGTTCGAAGGATTCAAGTATTCCGCGGGAGGCGGCCTTAGGATGAGGGCCATGAACCTGATGCTCTTTCGCGTGGACATCGCCTACGGCGGCGAGGGCGTCAACGTGATCTTCGGAGTTTCGAAATCGATATGAAAAGGACTTTTTTCATTTTTCTGTCTTTGTCGGTGCTCTGCGGCTGCGCCGCTTCCTCCGCAGTCCGCTTTCCGCCGTCGCGGTACATACGCGACAACGACCGCCTGCCGATCGCCGAGCCGAAGGAGCGCTCCAGATACAGCTACGCCATAGGGGAGACGGAGCGCTCGCGCGACGCGGCCTTCGACAAGATCGCCTCCATCATTGCCCTTCCCAACAAAGTGACGGGCGGCAACGAAGAGGCGGCGAACGTCAGCAACTTCGACGAGGCCGCCGATTCGACGTGGTTCACCAACCGCCTCGGGCGCTTCGAGATGTCACCCTCCGATATCGCCAAGGGCTCCGCCGACAGCGCCTCTTTGAACGTGAAGGGGACGTTGACCGTCGTCTGGGTGGGCCGAAGCAGAACGGCGCCGGAGCTGATAGTGGAGGACGCGGACGGGAACGGCTACCTTCTTATGTTCGACGCGTCCGACCGCGCCGAATCCGGAACGGGCGCAGCCGTCATAGCCAACCGCCTGCTCTACGCGTTCGGCTACAATGTT
>DYJF01000037.1 GCA_020723205.1 Bdellovibrio sp. | reverse complement strand
ATCGCCTTGTTGTTGGGCAGCACGGCGGCCTGAAAACCTTCGATCCCGCGTTCTATGGCCGTATCCATGAGACAGCGCAATAGGGCGCGGCCCATCCCGCGGTTCTGCCACTCATCACGGACGAGGAACGCCACCTCCGCCAACTTGTCGCCCGACCCTGACCTGATATAGCGGCCGACGCCGATTATCTTTTCGCCGGCCAGCTCCTCGACCGTCGCAACGAGGGCCATGTCCTTTTCGTAATCTATGTTCACAAGATTCATTATGCGGTCGTGCGGCATGCTTTTGGGGACCGTGAAGAAGCGGTAATACAAGCTCTCCTGTGAGAGGGAATAGAAAAGGTCGCGCATCGGTTCCTCGTCCGTGGGACGGATGGGCCTGAACGTGACCTCGGTCCCGTCCGCGATCACCACGCAGCGCTCGAGCTCCGTGGGGTAGGGGGCCTCCGTTATCTCCGATTGATCCTCATAGACGTAGTGGAGCTCCTTGGCTGTTTTCAAAAGTTCCTTTCTGAATTTCGGATGGGCGATATTAATGAGGGCGAGCGCCCGCTCGCGTATGCTCTTTCCGTGCAGGTCCGCGATGCCGTATTCGGTGATGACGTAGTGTACGTCGCCGCGCGTTGTGACGACGCCCGCCCCTTCGGAGAGGCGGGGCACGATGCGCGATATTGAGTCGTTTTTCGCCGTGGACCTCATTGCGATGATGGGTTTCCCGCCGAGAGAACGCGCCGCGCCCCTTATGAAATCCACCTGCCCGCCGATACCGCTGTAGAACTTGTGTCCAAGGGAGTCGGCGCAGACCTGTCCCGTGAGGTCAACCTCGAGGGCCACGTTTATCGCGACCATCTTGGGATGCTGGCCGATGATGAACGGGTCGTTCACGTACTCTGAAGGGTGCATCTCTATCGAAGGGTTGTTGTTCACATAATCGTAGAGGCGCTCCGAACCCATGAGGAACGACGCTACGGTCTTGCCCCTGTCTATCACCTTCTTCGAGTTGTTGATGACCCCCTCCCCTATGAGGGGGATGAGCGAATCGGTGAACATCTCCGTGTGAATGCCCAGATTTTTCTTGTCCCTTAAAAACTCCAGTATCGACTGCGGAATGGCGCCGATGCCAACTTCGATGGTGGAGCCGTCCTCAATGAGCGATGCGACGTTCCTGCCGATCTCGCGGATGGTCTCGTCCGCCTTGGCCGGCTCGTAGGTGAGAAGGGGGCGGTCAGATTCCACGAAGAAGTCTATGTAGTCGGCCGGTATCTGCGAATTGCCGCGGGTCCAAGGCATGCGCGGGTTGACCTCGGCTATTAGGACCTTCGCGTTCTCGGCGGCGCTCTTGACGATGTCCACGGAGACGCCCAAGCTCACCATGCCCTCTGAATTTGGAGGCGTGGTCTGTATCAGGGCGACGTCCAAGGGCGTCCGTCCCAGCTCGAACTGCCGCGGTATTTCGGAGAGGAATATCGGTGTGTAATCACCTAACCCTTGCTGGACCGCGTCGCGGACGTTGGCGCTTATGAAAAAACTATTGAAGCGGAAACGGCCGTAAAACTTGTCGTGAGCATAGGGAGCTATCCCCATCGTGAGAAGATGGAAGATGGACGCGTCGTCCAGATGCTGCGATTCAGAGGTGAGCGCCTCTATGAGAGTTTGCGGCGCGGCGCAACCGGTGCCGATGAATATCTTGTCGCCCGACCTGATATGCGCGACCGCCTCCGCGGCAGAGACGATCTTTTTTTGATATGCCGACCTCCAGTCAAAGTTGGCCATTTATAGCTCCGATCCTTATCCTCGCGTCCACCGCGACGGCTCGTCCTCCCTCCGCGCTGATCTTCAAGGGATTGATGTCCATCTCTTCGATCATCGGGAAATCCATGGCGAGCTGGGATATGCGCTGGATGCATTCGGCGACAAGCTGCATGTCCACCGATTTCTCGCCGCGCACGCCCTGCAACAGCTTATACGTCTTCGTCCCGAAGAGCATCTCGAGGGCCTCTTCGGAGGTGATGGGGGCGAGCTGGAAGGAGACGTCGCGCAGGACCTCGACGTATATGCCGCCCAACCCGAACATGAGCATCGGCCCGAACTGCGGGTCGCGCGTCATGCCGACTATTATCTCGCGGCCCTCGGTCACCATCTCCTGCATGAGCACCCCGTGGACGCGCGCGTTCGGCTCCTTCTCTTTGATGCGCATCATCATGAGTTCGTACGCGTCGCGCACTTGCGAAGGACCGGTAAGGTTCACCCTCACTCCGCCCGCGTCGGACTTGTGTATGATGTCGGGCGAGACGACTTTCATGACGACCGGGTAGCCGATGGCCGACGCAGCGGAGACCGCCTCGTCGGAATTTCTGGCCAGCCGGTCGCCTGGAACGGTGAAACCGTAGGCCGCAAGGATCTCCTTAGATTCCTGCTCGCCAATGTTCATCTGGCGGCGCTTGTGTGAGAACCTTATCACGCGGTCGACCTTGGTGGTGTTGACCGCAAAACGCCGTATGATGCGCCTTGGGCGCTCGAGCCATTTCGCGTATTCGCCGAGCATCCCCAACGCCTCCACCGCACGTTCCGGAGTCGGGTAGTGGGGGATGCGGTTCTTCTGCAATATCTCTATTCCGTTCGATACGCGTTCCGCGCCGATGAACGACGCCGCGACCGGTTTCGTGCGGCCCCTGCATGCGGCGACGATCTGGCGGGCCGCCTCTTCTACGTCTATCATCGCCTGCGGAGTCAAGAGCACGACGATGCCGTCAACTCCCTCTTCATCAAGGATGATATTCAGCGCCTTGCCGTACACCTCGGCGGGGGCGTCGCCCAGAATATCGATCGGATTGGCAACGTTCGCTGCCGCCGGAAGGAATTTTCTAAGCTTGTCCTTGGCTGCTTCCGAGATCTCGGCAAACTGAAGCCCTATGTTCTCGACCGCGTCGGCAGCCATGATCCCCGGGCCGCCTGCGTTGGTGAGCACCGCTATCTTTCTGTCTTTGAGCAGCGGCTGGTAGGAGAATATCTGCGCGTAATCGAAGAGGGCCTCGAGAGAAGGCGCTTGCAGGACGCCGCTCCTTCTGAAGGCGCACTGATAAGCCATGCGCGCGCCGGCGATCGAGCCGGTGTGGGAGCTTGCGGCCTTGGAACCCGCATCCGTCGTGCCTGCCTTGATGAGAATGATCGGCTTCTTTTTTGTGACGCGTTCTGCCGTGCGCATGAAGTGGGGGCCGTTCGTAATGTCCTCGAGATAGCCGACGATCACCCTTGTGTCAGGGTCGTCGGAGAGCGCCTCGATGAGTCCCTCTTCGTCGATATCCACCTTGTTGCCTATGGAGATGAGCTTCGAGAAGCCGATGTGGTTTCTCACCGCCCAATCGAGGATCGCGGTGCACAGCGCGCCCGACTGGGAGAGCACGGCGATGTCCCCCTTCTCGGGATAGTGAGCGGCGAACGAGGCGTCGAGATTGCACTGCGTGCTTATGAGCCCCAGGCAGTTGGGCCCCAAGATGCGGACGCCGGAGGCCATCGAGGCGTTGAAGAGCTGCTGCTCAAGCTCCTTGCCCTTCTCGCCCACCTCCTTGAAACCGGCGGAGATGACTATCGCGGCGCCGATGCCCTTCCTGCCGCATTCCTCGATCGCCGACGGGACCAGCTTCGCGGGGATGGCGATCACCGCAAGGTCCACCCCGTCGGGAAGCGATGCGATGTCGGGAAAACACTTGAGCCCCATTATGTCGGCGGCCTTGGGATTGACCGGATAGACGGGGCCCTTGAAGCCGTGCCCTGTGAGGTTCTTTATCAGGGAGTGGCCCACCTTGCCTTCTTCCCTCGATGCACCGACGACGGTCACGGCCTTGGGTGCGAAGAATTTGTCAAGCATGAGGAGCGCTCCTCCACGAATGTAATTATATCAGCGTGCAGGGTAAGTCAAATGGAGGCGGGATATTCTATCTGTATCCGGCCGCGAGAAGAGAGGAGGTGATGTAGGCCGGCCGCGCGTTCACAAAAAGAGGATAGGCGGGCCTTTGTCCTATTACTATGCCGGCCCCATACACGTCGAAAACGTATGACGCGGGACCGTCGCTTGACGAGTACTCGAAGAAGATGGGCAGCGTGGCGCCCACCTCTTCGCTTGCCGCAAGGCCCTCGACCATCACTCCGCCCGGAGGCCCGCCGGCCGCCGGAGGCGCGGAGCTTCCGCTGCCGCCCTTCGGTCCCGAATCGAATTCGGGCTTTTCAAGGAGCTCGACGGGGATGAACACGGTGTGTCCCGTGATGGAAGTCTGTTTATGTTTCCAGCCGTGGGTCAATCCTTCGAGATCGAACATGAGCTTCATCCAGTCGTTCTCGCTTGTGATCCAGAGGTCCTTGAAGTTCAGCACGATCTCGCCGGTCTTGTCGTTCCATGCGAGCAATATCCTGACGGGGTTTTTCTTCGAACCGTATGACGCCGCAAATATCAGACTGTGGCTTATGACGTCACGCAGGTCGTCCGGTTTTATGGGCTTGATGTGCGGCGGCCTTCTCAAGTCCCCGACGCGGAGATCGACGCCGGTCCGCTTAAGGAATGGAGCGAGTTCGATCATTTCCTCCGCGAACCGAAAGGGATCGTTTGCCTTCTCCATCGCGGAGCTTATTCTTAGCGCGTGGAGCGCTATCTTCTCTTCGGCCTCGAAGGTAAGCGTTTCATCGGAGGAGAGAAGCCCGATTATCTTCTTCACGTCCTCCTTCGCCTCGGTGACATTGCTGCTCTGCACGAAGATGATGAGGTCCTCGAGCGACGGAGAACGGTTCTCGGCGATGCGTTCGTCGTAGGCATCACCGATCCTTTTCGCGGCATCGAGAAGTATCTCGAGGCGGCGCGCGTGTATCGTCGCTTCGTTGGACCTAAGCGGCGCCGCTTGAACGGCAGAAAGGACAAAGCTTGTTGAAAGAGTTATTCTTCTCAATATGTCGGACCACCTGTCATATCTTCTCGCGATGTCGCTGCCCACTATCAGCGGCATCGCGTCATTCGTGACTCTCGTGCTGTACGAATTGGAAGGGCAGTTGCCCCCGTCTATCAAAAATCTCCTGTAGAGATCGCTTAGGCCCGCAGGGGTTCGTTCGAAGGCCATATCGTTCAAAAGTGACTGATTTCTCGGAAGAGAGAGGAAGTCCCCAAAGCCCTCTTGAGTGGCCTGAAAAGTGTTGTTGTCAAAATCACCGCAGACGGCCGTGAAGGTCGCCCTGAACGGCTCGCCCGTCAAAAGGGGGCCCACAGACCCCGAAGTATGTCCGCCACTCAACATAATAACCCTTATTAATCAATAAATTAGCGCAAACATCTAGAATTGGCATTATACGCCCCGATCCCGCAATTGCAAGGAAAAGATTTTTTAAGGCAAGAAATGCGGCGACACAGGCGTACCGAGACGTGCGAACTGAAGCGCCCTTTGCAGCATGAGTGCGTTTAAGTTTGCAAAATGAAAACGCGCGTTTGCGGCGATTAGTGCTGCGTTCATTATCGCCTGCTGGCGCTCCGCCTCGGTTGCCGCCGACCACTCGAGGGGCATCGTGAACTCGAAGTTCTTTCTTATGCGGGCGGCCATCTCGTTGCTAAGCATAAGGCCTTTGGCCGCGACCCCCTCGCATGAGGGGTTCATGCCGGACGGGTCTGGAAACGAAAGCGACAGCGACCTTTTGTCCGAGAGCTCCGCGACACAGGCGCCGGAGGAGCGGACAATCTTTTCAAGCTGGTGCCTCGGTTCACTCAACAGGCCCTTCCTGTTCCCGGATGGATTGCCGTGGAACGCCGAAAAGAGGCGGCCGCCCGCGCTTAGATCCGTGATGATGAGCGTGCGGCGCTCCCCGTCCCACTTCGTTTGGACCATGGGGTCATTCTGGCGTGCGGCCACGCCGAAGATCAGGGCGATCGCGCGGGTCATTATCGAAAGTTCGAGGAGGTCCATCTGCGGTTCAGTTTCAGGCAGCTCGAACCGCGCCCAAGAGGCGATCTTCGGCTCGAGCTCGTAGATCTTTTCGACGGCGTCGAACGTAAACATCTTGAAGAGGGACGCCTTCGTTTCGCCGACAGTTTCGATCAGGTCTCTGACGTCCCTCGAGTCTTCCATCTTTTGGTCAAGCATGCGGTCAAGCTCCACGAGAGGGGAGAGCGCGTTCGCGATCTTCGCTACGTATGACGCGGCGAGGACGTTGGTCATCGTTCCCTGAAGCGGATGGTCCGCGAGGTCACCGCTCGCAAGCTTGAACTGCCTCATCACAGCAAAGTTCTCTTTTATCTTTCCAATTGAAAAGACGACGCTTCCCAGCATTCTGATCTCCGGTGTCGCTGGCTCATCATCCTTAAGGGACTTAAGCAGGCCGTTCACGCTATCAGGGTCCTTAGGGCCGCTGCCCATGCGGTTCTCCCACATCTCGAGCAGCGGTATGAGGGCTTGGGCCATGTTGAAGAACCTTGTCAGCGTTATCTGCCACGCGTTGATGTATGCCTCTTCACCGGCAAGCGCGGAGACGATGTTCACACGGCCTACCTTTTCGTTGTTGAAAAAAAGATCGAGCGAATCGCCGCTCCTGACGATCGTCGTCTCGCTGGCCGTCAGGACGTCGTGAAAGGGCGCGATCGCGCCTCCTATCCTCACCGCATTTCCCCATGCGAACGGGACGGTCCCCGCTTCATCGTTCGGGAGCGTCATGACAGGCACGGCTATGGTACGGGGCCCGAAGACCGTCCGGTTGAACGCGTTCTGGTCCGCGATCGTTACCGTCTGCGGCGCTCCCGTATCCACGACGAGCACCGTTGTTGCGGGATCGATCTTTTCATAGGTGAAGGCCTTTCGTCCCATGTGCACGCTCGCCTGCGAGCTTGCGCTTCGCGTTCGGCCATCTGTCCCATCGGGGCATCCGGCGCCTCTTGCGAGGAACTCCCTATATGCGATCTCCACCGGACGATGCGCCTGGCCGGCCGGGAACTTTTCGCCGAAGAGCTTGAGGTCGTTCATGCGGTTGCTTGACGCGAAGGCGTCAACGCTTTGCGCGAACAGATCGGGCGAGTTCTTCCCGCATATCTCTTCGTATGCCGATGAAAGGATCGAGCTGTAGGTGAGAAGACTTACAGAATGGGCGGACATGGATGTGCCTCCTTCATGCTCGCCCACTGGTTCCCTGTCATTCTTCGGCGGGGTTCGAAAAATGTTGCTAGATTTTATGCGGTCGTTCTTAACGTGCCGAAAACATAGGGGCAAGAGGGAACGCAAGCTGCGAAAAAGATGGCACCCAAGGTCTCTGCGGGTTGAGCGCGCGCCGTCCGAAGGCGCGTAAAACGGGCGAATGAACGGCCGCTGTCCGCTGCTCGAGGATTGCCGGCTCCTCGTTCGCGGGGAGAAGGGCGGTGACGGCGTGCGCCGCTTGTCCACCGCTGTTGACGTTGAACGTGGACGTCCTTCCGGCCTCATCGTCCGGCGGAACGGACCCAGAAGGACCGGCGTTTTGAAATGCGATAGGGATGTAGAGAGTGACGGGGACCCCGTCCTTATGGTCGAAACTTATCTTTCCGGACAGGCCCAGCTCGGTCAGTATGGAGCTCACGGCGGGCCAGTCGTCATGGTATATGATGGGGAGGAGGTTCCCCGACGAAACTGCGAGCGCTTTCATGTCATCGTTCCATGAGAAGGAAAGCTGCCGCGGATCTTCATTGGTTCCGGTCTTCGCCGCGGTCATTGTGATCTTCGCAAGCAGGGCCCTCACAATGGACGGATTTTCGATTTCGATATCGGGCATGCCGTTCACAACGGTGACCTCGACACCGATCCTCTTGTGGTTTAAGTGATAAACGAATGCTCTGCTCATCCAGTGCAGCGGGTTATTGAAGTTCAACCATTCCGTCTGGAGCAGGCGCGAGGAGGATACGAGATCCAGCTGCGGCCTTCGCACCGTGAGCAGGCGCGAGGGGAGGTTCAAACGGAGCTGCTCGGTGTAATTGTGGAACGTGTCCCTCGCCGTCACGCTCTGGGCCCCGAGGAACTTGCCTTCCAGTCCGTCCGTTCCGGATGCCGGACGCCACATCTGCGCGACAAAGCCCAGCTTCTCCGAGAGTATGGACGCGCGGCGCGCCCTTAGCGCAATGGAAAGTTCGAGCTCGCGGCCCATGAGTTTGGGATCCGCTATGCGGGAAAGCACGGTCGCGACGTCGCCCACCTCGCTTACGTACTGGTTCAGGAGCGCTTCCCATGAGGCGTGCATGGCCCCGTTTTCGCGCGGAAGAATCGCCTGGTGCACGTGCCAGTTCGCCCATCCCACAAAGGAGCTCGGACCCGAATTATTGCCGTTTCCCAAGAATTCCAAAAATAAGTTGATCACGAAGTTTGTTTCGAGCGCCGGATTAGATCCGGCGATCATCATGAGGTTCTGGCGGTCGGGAGCCATCACGAACTCGTCGAACTGCTTTGCCACCTCCATGTAAGACGCACCGTCGCCTGCCACCTCCACATAGATGGGAAAGAGCGTTGCCCTGTAGCGTTCGAGATACATCTCTTCTTATCTCCGTTACTTGGTCATCACCGGTCTGGGTGCGAGCATGAAAGATCCGGTTTGGAAAACCGTCGGCATGAGCGCCGCACGCGAGAAGCGGTTCGTGTTCACCATCATGGTCGGGGCCGTCGGCGAAACATCTCCCTTCGCGGGCGCCTCTCCGCTTGGCATCATCCCCGACACGCCGCCCCCGCCCGGAGGCGTGGTCGTGGGCGCCATGGGAGGGCCCGCCGGTATCGGTCCGGGCCGCGACGTGAAAAGGGGAACGACGACCTTGTGCGAGACGCCTCTTAGCGTCTGATAAGGCCGCGTGACGATCCGTGTCAGAGCGCCGGGCGTGTCCCAGACGCCTCGGGCCATCTCAACGGCAGCGCTTATATACAAATCTTTTCGCATATCGCCCAGCGACCGGTTCGAGCTTATGACCAGCGCATATCCGGTGGGGGAGCGGCTCGTCTGTTCGAAAGAATATTCGAGCGGAACACCGGCGCGGACGGCGGCGAGGAATATCCGCTCCATTGCGTCTATGAGGAACGCCGGATGCTCGTGGAAGAGCGAGTGCTGGGGCATCGTCGTTTTCAGGACGACCTTGAATCCTTTGGTGAAGGCCGTTTGCCCTTCGTTCATGAGCGAGACGAGTGAACTCATCCATCCTATCGGGTCCGTGAAGCGGTCGTGGGCCCTCTGGTATGCAGTGACGGCGTTCGTCACGATCTTCACATCGAACGGCGCAGCCGGATTGACGCTGCCGCTCAAGACGAGCGCCGCCTCTGCGGCAGGCCTTATCCTTTCTATCTGCCGCGTGACAAGGGCCTTCTCTATGTTGTTGTCGCGAAGATTATAAACCTGTTTAGCGGCCTGATAGAGCATGTTCGAGGAGAGAAGCTCCGCAAGGTTGGCCGCGCGCCAGATGCGCATGAGCGCCGCGCGGTTGAAACGCCAAGCGGTCTTGCTGCCCGGCTCCGGCTCGAGAAGCTCTGCTGCCGAGAGCGCGTTGAGGTCCTGAAGGAGGACTATGTAGGAACCCCTGAATATCCTGAACGGTTCGTATATCGTCCGGCTGTCGGCCGCTTCGAAGGACCTCGTGAGGTCGCCCGCCAGTTGCTCCACGTTTCGGATCTGGCGCTTCGCGAGCGATGCCTCGTGACAGTTCCGTCCGTAGCTCAAGAATCCGCGGAAGGCGTGCTCGATGCTCTCCGGCGCCTCGGTCTGCGATTCAAGATACGTGCTGAACTCGTTGTCGACGCCGAAGTAGGTATCGCGGTCGCCGCAGATCTCCTCATAGACGGGAAGGAGCGTTCCCATGAAGGCGTTGAGAGGGCCCGTTTGTGCCGTGGGTTGCGTCATATTCAGCGTCCAAAGAGGGACCTGGGTACCGGAAGCGCCAGCATGCCGCCTCGCAGGACGACAGCGCCGCCCGCGAACGGGTTCACCACCGGTCTTTGCGGCCGAACAAGGCCCAAGCCGTATTCGCTGGCGCCCGGCGGGAGGTAGCCGCTTGTCTCCGCCTCGACCGTCTCGGCGAGACCGAGCACGCGGACGCCCTCGGACGACGCCCCGGAGCTGCGGGCCGGCGGCGGCGGCGGAGACAGCGTGCCGGAGCCGTTCACAGTCGCCCGCGACACGGGTATGGGTAACATGAGGCGGTGGAGCGCCGTGCGGCGAAGGACCGAGAACCTGCTCCTCCAGAACCTTCCCCATCTTCCCGGAAGGTCCCATCTGCCGCCGAGCTGCGACACCGCGGAGGATACGTTCCTGTCCCTCCTGAAGCGCCTGAGAGAGTTCGACTGGGATGAGACGACAAGTTCGCCCTGATCGCCGGTGGACCTTCTCCTTTCGTTCCATTCGAGGTTGAGCTTGACGTCTCTCCAATGGAACCTCGCGGACCCGACCATCATGCGTTCGATGATGAGCCGGAAAAGCTCGGGGCGGTCGAAGACGACCGCCGATACCTCGCCCTTCACCGTTACGGAGACGTCATCCATCCGGCTTGCGAACTTTTTGAACTTCTTCATCTCGACAAGGACGCGTTCGCTCCACGTGATGGGATTCACGATATCTGCAAGCTCCTCGCGGAACGCCTCTATCATCTGGCGTATGGCCATCTGCTGCGCGGATGAAGCGGGATTTATTGCGGCCGACAGATCCGTGACGCGCCTGCGCAACTCCGCGATCAGCTGCATCTCCGCCATGATGAAGGCGTGCTCTGCCTTCTTCGGTTTCTTCGGGAGCGCCGCGTCGAGCGCGTTCACGACCTCCGACGCGAAGGCGTCGGTCAGGTTCGCGAAGCTGAATATCGCGGCCTTCTCCTCCGCACTGAAATATTCGGGCATCTGGTAGAATCCGCTGGCGGACCTCGTTGTCATTCCAAGTATCATCGCGTTGAGACGCGACATGAGATCGAGATAGGAGTTGACGAACCTGTCGGAGGCGGACAAAAGCTCCGCCGGTTTTCTTGCCTGCCGGACGGCCCGCGATACCTGTCTGGCCTCGCTCCTTATCATCGATGTCCGCGCGATGACGGGGTCGGTGGCGGGCGCGGCCGGGGGGCTGCTTGCGCGGGCGGCTTCCTGCGAGGGGCCGACGGCCGGCGGGCGTTGCGCGGGAAGCGGTGACGCCACCGGTCTTGCGGGCGCAACGTCCTGAAGCGGCTCTGTCATGCCCGTGACCTGGCTTCTCTCATGTCCCCAGAAGACGACTCTGGCCCCCCCGGGCGGCGATGCGGGCGCTGCGCTCAATCTCTCTTCGACCGGCAGAAGTTCGTCGGGCGATTCGCCGTAGATCGGCGGAAGGGCCGGCGCGGCTAGGACCGGCGCTTCATCACGCGCGGGCAGTATCCTTGTCTCCCTGCTCGCCACGCTGTCGGCAGCCGCGGGCGCCGCGGGAGCAGGAGCGGGCGGCGGCGGAGGCGTTTCAGGCGCCGGCGGTTCCGGCCTGACCGGAACCGGTGGAGACGTCGGAAGCGGCGGAACGTCGGCGCGATGCGTGTCCACGGTAATGGGCGGTCTAAGCACCGGCATATCTACGCGGCTGAAACGCGCCATCGTCTGGCGCATATCGTCCGGTGTCGGCTGCGTCAGTCCTTCCACCGCCAATCCCACCTGTGTCGAAGAGGGGAGCGGCGGCAGGACGGGCACCGGAGGCGCCGCGGGATAGCTCAAAGGTGCCGGTGCCGGAGGTACTACGGGTGCCGGAGCTGGAATTGCGGCAGGTGCAGGGGGTGCGACAGGTGTTGGAGCTTCGGCCGGTGCCGGTGCTGAAGGCGCCGTGCCCGGTTGCCGCATCCTCATGGATTGAACAATAGGCGGCGGCATCGACGCAATTTCCCTGGCCCTGGTAATTTCCTGTCCGATCCTTTGACGGGTTTTTTCGTCGACCGATGGATCAGCGGTAAAAAGGTGTTCCAGCTGCGCTATCTGTATCTCATTATACTCGTCGGCGAGTCTGCTAAGATCGTCGACAAAGCGATCTACGTCTGAACCAAAGATCCTCACTTTGACTATGATCCCGCCTGTGGCAAAGTCAAACCATGCTGTGGTGACGATATCGTGGAACAATTTCCCGTCGTCGAGCGCCAACGAATAGATGGCATCGGCTGGTGCGTCGCTTCGCAAATTTGTCAGGGCCGCAATATGAACGTTTCCTACCTCGGCTTGAAGCAGCTGAAGATTGTAAATGAACGCCTCATCCGTCATCCGGCCCACTGGTGCTGAAGAAGACGGCGTCGCGGGTGCCGGCGAACGATGCGCGGGGGAGGGGCGTCTTGGAAGGGGAGGCGGTTGTGCGGGCGGCACAACCGTCCGGCCCGCCTGCGCGCCCGGCGCCGGAACGATGGGCATCTCCCTTGTTGTAGGTTCAAGGGGACGCTCGCTGATGCCGGCGGCTATCCGCTGAAGTTCGCCTTGCACTTCCGGCGACATCCCGATCGTCTGCCTCATCGGCTCTGCGTCCGAGGCAGTCTGTGCATCCGCTTCAGGAGATTGAGGGAGCCCCGAGACCTGCGAATCGATCTCGCGCGCCATCTCGTCTGATATGAAGAACTCTCCGGTGGTTCTTCCCTCGTCAGAAATTGCAGGGATACCGACCGCCACGGTCGCCGACGTCGGCGTGCCGCCGGGCCTCGATGCGACGTGCATCGTCTGGCCTGCGCTCAAGTCTTGTTTGTAAGGGGAGGCGCCGGGGCAATTGAAGCCGCCCGCGAGGAATTCGACGAACGCGTTCTTTATCATTTCCCCCCACGCGTTAGTCAAAGGGACGCGGCTCAACGTGTAATGGTCGCGCAAATATTGCCTGAACGCGTTTTCGTCCAGTTGATCGTAGAAAGCGCCGTTCGTATCTTTGCAGATGGTCCGGTACGCGGCGTCCAGATCCGGCTTGTAAAATCCAAGGACCGTGCGGTCGGTTGATGATACCATATGCTCCCACGCCCCCTTCTAAGGTTGACCTTGCCCCTTTTTCGGCGGAAATCCAAGAAAGTTGCTAATTATTTAGCGCATGAAAAGCGGAGCCGAAAGTGCGGCCTTGGCGAAGGGAATGTATCGGAATCCAACGGGATTTCCATAAAGCAATCCGGCCCCCACCCTGAAAACGGGGAATTGGCGCTGCGCTCCTGAAGATACGGCCGGCGACGCTTCTCCCGAATCCAGAAGGCCCGATACGGTGACGGGAAAAACGGTCGTGTCGTCGGGGTCGCCCGACGCTGGAGGAGGGGAGGTGCCGCCGTTGCCCCCGTTCTTTATGTTGCCGGCGACCGTCCTGATGGGGACCACAAGCTGTCCCCTTCCGGTCGTCCTGTCCGCGACCTCCGAACTACCGCCCATCTCAAGGAACGTTCTCTCTATCTCTTCCCAGAGCGAGTGCCGCCTGAGCTCAATCAAGTTGCTAGTCATTATCACCATTGCTTCCTCTTCGTCGTCCCATGAGAGATCGAGAGCGACCGGCTCTTCCCTCGAGGAGAGCATCATAGAGGCGAAGACCACGGCGTCGATGAGCATCTTGACCTTCACACCGTCGCCGCGGTCGAGGAGCGGGTGCTCCTCCGAGACCGTGACGGTTGTGTATATCTGCTCATCGGAAAGATATAGACGCTTTATCTCGCTAAGATCGGTGTACGCTTTTTTCGCCCATATGAACGGGTCGTAGTAGCTGTCAAGCGTGTCGAGGAGCGCCTCGTAGAGCTGCGCTATCAGGAGCGTGTCTATCTGCTTCCTTAAAGGATCGGAGAAGGACGTTATCGCGAGCGCCATAGAGCGTATGTCGCGCGTGGCCGCGATCTGTATGCTTACGACGCCCTTGAGGAACGGATCGAGGCGCCCGAGAAGGTGTTCTATGACCTTGTCCACCCTTTTCGCGAAGGGCTCGAAATCTTCGATGACGGAGTTAATCTCGTTGCGCGTCTCTTTTCTCGCCGGCGCTTCCTTTTGCGAGATGAGCTCAACGAGCCGCTTCGTGTAATCGTCGAAGAGAGAGATGAACTTGCGCCACGCCTCGTACTTCGAGACGTTGTCTCTCGCGTTCGCGATACCGCTGTGTATCGTGAACGCCCTGCCGGCAGGAGATGTTTCGTGGCAGCGGCTCCCGTTGTCCAAGAAATTCTTGAAGATCGCGGCTGCGGTGCGTTCCGCTTCCGGACCGGTCTGTGTGATCGCGTCCCGAAAGAGGCGCGAGTCGGGATCGAGATCGTTCGCGACATATGAGTTGAAAGAATTTCCGACGGATGCATCGGAGTACGTGCTGTTCTCTCCGCACACGTCGTTGTAGATGCCGGCGAACTCGCCGCTCGAGTATCTGCCGTAGAGGTTCTTTTGTACCTGCGTTGTCGATAGAGTCCGGGACATGTGCTCCCTTTGACACCTTTTTCGTTAATATGCAAAAAAAGTTGCGTGATTTTAACGGAGTAGCATATGAGAGGCCGACGGAGCAGCCGGATGGCGCCAGATAAGCGCTGGGCGGCCTGAAAAAAGGCGGCTCGCACTTCTTAGACCGGAAGCCGGTGTGGAACGGGGCGCCATGGAAGGGGGCGCCTCGCCGCTTCCCATTAGGTTTGTCACCTGATGTCCCGTCCCGTCTCCGGATGAGCTTGGGTTGTCCGGCAGCGCGCCGTTCGAAACGGGGAGCAGGAACTGGATGATGTGGTCGTTCCCCCCGCTGTCGAGCTTTAAGATCCTTCTGCCCGACAATTTATAGGCGAGCGTGTCGAGGAGGGGCCAATAAACGCTTTTAAACTCCGGCACCGTTATCATGAGCAGCTTGCGGTCGTTTGATACGGCAACGTCTATGTTCACCGGTCTTCCCAACGAGCCGACCCTGTCGGACATGATGAAGAGCCAGTCGATAAGTTCCCAGAAGGTCTCTATCTTATCTATGAAAAGTCCCGGCGCGTTGACGGAGGAGATCGTGACCTTTTTAGTGCCCTCGGCCGGATACCTCTTCACGACCTTCTCTATCCAGTCGAGCGGATCGAAGAGCACGTCCACGATGGAGCGCGCTTCTTTTAACACATCTTCGAACCGGTTCGAGGCCCAGCTGTCGACGGCGGCCGCGTCCCTCAACATGTTCGCCGACGTCCTGAAGTTGTTGATCCTCCCCCACTGGCTCCTTATGATCATCCATTCGAGGGTCTGGGGCGGCGCTTTCAGGATCTCTTTCATCGTGATTCCCAAGGTCCTTGCGTAGACCTCGGCGCGATTGGCCGCCTCCCAAAGGGACCTGCGCGACTCACCGATGGCAGGGAACATATCCCTTACCATGCTCACGTATGTGGCGAGGGCGCTCTGCCAATCGAC
>DYJF01000036.1 GCA_020723205.1 Bdellovibrio sp. | reverse complement strand
GGGGTCAGGGGAGGTAGATCTACCCCACCCTCACCCTCCCCTTACAAAGGGGAGGGATTACTCTGTTCCGTCCCCGATCAACAGGTACAACAGCGCCATTCTTACGGCGACACCGTTCGTGACCTGATTCAAAATGACGGAGCGCGGCCCGTCGGCAACCTCCGGCGATATCTCGACGCCGCGGTTGACCGGCCCCGGGTGCATGATGGTCAGATCATCCCTTGCGTCCTTCAATGTCTCGTCGTTGACGCCGAAGTGGCGCGCATATTCGCGAAGGTTCGGAAAAAGGTTCTCTTCGGCGCGCTCGCGCTGGATCCTTAAGAGCATCAGAACGTCGAGCGAAGGAATGACGTCCCTTATATCCTTGCACACAGTGACGCCGAACTCTTCGATTCCTTTCGGAATGAGGGTCTTGGGCCCGCCCACCACGACCTTGATGCCCATCTTCCTGAAGAGAAGCATATCGGACCTTGCGACCCTCGAGTGCAGTATATCTCCTACGATCCCCACTGTCAGTCCCTGTATCCTGCCCTTCACTTCCCTGATCGTCATGAGGTCCAAAAGCGCCTGCGTCGGATGCTCGTGCATGCCGTCGCCGGCGTTTATAACGTGCGCCTCGATGGCATCGGCGATCATCTGCGGCGCACCCGATATGGAGTGCCTTATGACGACGATGTCCGGCTTCATCGCCTCGATGTTCTTCATCGTATCCAGAAGGTTCTCGCCCTTCTGCATGGCGCTGCCCGATTTGGATATGTTCACCGTGTCGGCGGAGAGACGCTTCTCGGCGATCTCGAACGAGAGGCGAGTGCGCGTGGAGTCCTCGAAGAAGCAGTTGACGACCGTCTTCCCTCTGAGCGTCGGGACCTTCTTGATCGGCCGCTCCGATATCTCTTTGAAAGATTCCGCGGTCTGAAGGATGTTCAGGACGTCCTTCTTCGTAAGGTCGTTCACGGAAATGATGTGCGGTTGTGTGAGACGCATTATGCCTGTTCCTTGATAAATACGGCGTTCTCGCCGTCGATGGGTTCGAGCAACACCTTAATATTCTGGTTCTGCGTGGTCTTCACACACTTGCCCACGTAATCGGGCTGGATGGGAAACTCGCGCCATCCGCGGTCTATCATCACGGCGAGCTTTATGAACTTGGGCCTGCCGAAGTCGATGAGCGCGTCCATCGCCGCCCTGATCGTGCGCCCCGTGTACAGGACATCGTCCACCAGAATGACTCCCTTTCCCGTCACAGAGAACGGGAGATCGGTAGGCCTCACCACCGGCTGTTCGGAGACCTCGGAGAGATCGTCGCGATAGAGATTAATATCGAGCGAACCCATGTTCACGGGTTTTCCCTGTATTTTCTCTATCTTCTTCGCCAGATATTCGGCCAGAGGGACGCCGCGCGTGCGGATACCCACAAGCGCCACCCCTTCGGTGCCGCTCGAGACTATCTCCTTGGCCATACGCAGGACGGCCGCATCCATATCCTTGGGCGTCAGAAGCTGTTTGCCTTTCATTTTCTTTTCGCCTGTCATGGGGTTTTTCCTCTTTTTTTGGGGGTTTATATGCCGTTTTTTTGCCGCGTCAACCGGAAAAAATCCAAGGTCTTGCGTCTCGGGTCTGTCATTTGACCCAGCGCCCGAACTCCCGCCAGCGCACTCCTCCCTGGTCCTTATCGAGCGACAGCCAGACGAACATCGCCTTTCCCTTCACGTTCCCCATTGGGACGAAGCCCCATTCGCGGCTGTCAGCGCTGTTGTCGCGATTGTCGCCCATCACGAAATAGTGGCCTTCCGGAACATCGACGTCGAACGGCGACCTAGCGTAACCCTTCTCATACTGGACCAGATGGCGGACGCCATCGGTCTCCTCTTCGTAAAAATCGAAATTCCCGAACTCGGGGACGTACGGGATCTTCTTCACGGCCCCGCCCTTGACGATGAGGACGCGTTTGTCGTTCGGATCGCTCACCACTTCGACCGGATTTTTCGTAAGTTCGGTCCCGTTGACCGTTACGGTCGTCCCTTCGAAATGTATCTTGTCGCCCGGTTCGCCGATCACGCGCTTGATGAAGTCCTTGCTCTTCTCCACCGGATACACGAAGACTATCACGTCGCCGCGCTCGGGTTTTTTGTGTCCGAAGAACCTGATCGTGGTAAAGGGGATCCTAAGACCGTAAACGAACTTATTAACGAAGATGTGGTCGCCGATCGAAAGCGTGGGGATCATCGAACCGGACGGTATCTTGAACGCCTCGATGACGAACGCACGGATGAAAAGCGCGATAATGCCTGCCGTGATAAGGGCCTCAAGATACTCCCTGAAGACACTCTTTCTCTTTTTAGAAAGATCGCGGCTCATCTATTGGGCTCGTCATCCTTTCACTGTTCGTTCATGACAACGATCGCGGAGATCGCCTCTTGTGATTCAAGTTGTCCCTGATACTTTCGCGCCTCTTCCCTAGACGCAAACCCTCCGACGCGGACGCGATACCACCTACCCCTGTCCGGTATGTCGGCTATCATCAGAAACGCCGGATATCCCTTCGCCTTCCATCGCTCGACCGCGCCGTTCGCCTCCGCCATCTGCTGGTAGGAGCCGACCTGCAGCGAGTATTTCGCGTTCTCGGCGGTCTTTATCCTGACGGCGCCCTTTTCGACCTCGTCCGCCGGTGATGCCTGCCGCATCTGCTGCGCGGCAGGCGCCTGTGATGCCGGCTGCGCCCCGTCGGAAACCGGCGGTTCCTGCATCACCCGCGGCTCTTCAGTCGCCTGCTGCGCAGGGGTCACGGGAGGCGCGGGATACGGCGGTGTCTGCTGGGCCTCGACGGCGCGCCCAACGTCCGCCGGCTGGGCCGGCGCCCCTTCGGGGGCGCGGGATAGCATCTGGGCAAGACGCTCTTTGAGCTCCGGCGTCCTCGCCTTGTTCACAAGATCCTGTGCCATTGCGGCAACTTCAGGATCGGAGGTGGTGGCGACCTTCGGCGCATCCCCTTTCGGCGCCTCGCCCACCACCACGGCGCCCTTATTTCCGAGGCCCAGAAACTCCGGACCGAAACGCGCGCCCAGATAGAAGACAAAGAAAATTGTGAAGACCTCAAGCACGAGCAGGGCGAAGAACTGGCCGAACGTGAAACGACAGAAGAACCCCTCGCCCTCTTCCCCCTGTTTTCGCAATTTGGAATAATCGGTCATCTATTCGTCTTCCTCCCGGACCATCTCCTCCGGGGCAGAGATACCAAGTATTTTCAGCGCATTCTGTAACACAATCTGGCAATTTTTCAAGAGGAAGAGCTTGGCCGCCGTTCTGGCAGGATCGTTCGATATAATCCTGTAACGGGCATCGCTCCTTCCCCTGCTGTAATACCCCTGGAACGCCTTGGCAAGCTCCATAAGATAGAACGAGAGCCGGTGCGGTTCAAGCGTCGCGACACAGTCTTGGATGACCTTGGGATAGTCGCCCACAAGGCGCGCCAACTGCCATTCCTCGGGGAGATCCAAGGCCGCCAGATCGACCTTCGAGAGGTCCGTCGACACGCCCGCCTCTTTCGCCTTTCTGAAGACGGATGCGATCCTCGCGTGCGCGTACTGTATGTAAAAAACGGGATTTTCCGGCGTCTCCTTCTTGGCAAGCTCCAGGTCAAAATCGAGCTGTGCGTTGTGGGAACGCATGAGAAAGAAATACCGGCAGACGTCGCGTCCCACATATTTTCTAACGTCCTCGAGAGTCTCATAGGTGGCGGACCTGGTCGACATGGAGACCACTTCGCCGGCGCGCATCAGGTTCACAAGCTGTATGAGCACGACGCCGTAGCTCTCCTTCTGATATCCCATCGCGACGACGGCGGCCCGCATGCGCTCCACGTAACCCGCATGGTCCGCTCCCCAGATGTCTATGACGCGGTCGAAACCGCGGTCGAACTTGTTTTTATGATAGGCAATATCGGCCGCGAAGTATGTCAGCTCCCCGTCGCTCTTCTTGAGCACGCGGTCCTTGTCGTCACCGAACGCAGTGGATCTGAACCAGAGCGCGCCTTCGTGTTCGTAGATGTGGCCGTGATTTTTGAGCTCGGCGATCGCGCGGTCGATAGCCGCGTCGGTATGAAGGCGGTTCTCGTGGAAATAAAGGTCGTGTATGACGCCGGTCTCTGCAAGATCCCGCTTGATCTCCCCCAGTATCTTTGTGGCCGCGAACTCGCCGCACAGCTCTATCGCATCATCCTCCGCCAAGGAAAACAGCTTGGCCCTGGAGGTCTGGCTTAGCTCGCGCGCGAGATCAACTATGTAATCTCCCTGATAGCACTCTTCAGGATATGCGACCTTTTTCCCCTCTGTCTCGAGGAAGCGCAGATAGATGGAGCGTCCTAGCGTCCTTATCTGCCCGCCCGCGTCGTTCACATAATATTCCTTCGTGACCTCATATCCGGCCGCCTTCATTATATTACCCAGCACGTCGCCGTAAACCGCGCCCCTGCCGTGGCCTATGTGGAGCGGCCCCGTGGGATTGGCGGAAACGAACTCGACCTGACACTTTTTACCCTTGCCGACATCAAGAACACCGTATTTCTCGCCGGCGGCGTAGATTTCCCGCAGCTGTTCCAGAAAAAGGGCGGGATCGATCACTATATTGATGAATCCGGGCGCGGCTACCGTCACATTCTTTACCAGGCCCTTTTCCTCTGGGAGATTTGCTACAATGGCGTTTGCGATATCTATGGGTTTCTTCTTTGCCCTTGAAGCTATTATCATGGCGATGTTTGTGGCAAGGTCGCCATGCTCCGGCCGTTTCGAAGTTGCGAGTTCAAGTTTCGGAATAGAATCAATCGAAAACACGCCATCCTTAATGCACTTCTTTATGGATTTTTCGAACAGATTTTGAAGCTTAATATCGATCATCTACGGCACCTTATATGCTTTGAAAACAAATGACAAGCCGGCTATTTGGCCACGGAACCGACTATGGCTATAGAGAGCCCGTCCGGATGGAGGTATTTCTTTGCGACCCTTTTGACGTCCTCTACCCCGACCTTTTCGATCTCGCGTCTGTAGACGTGCCAGTAATCGTCGGGATAGCCGTAAAAATGATAGCGCGCCCGCTGCGAGACGATCTTGAAGGAGTTGTCGAATTCGAAGATGAGGCGGTTTAGTGTCGTCCTTTTAGCGAAATCCAGCTCGGTCTTCGTGATGTCCCCCGCACCCTGCAACCGCACGATATGTTCGCGCACAAGTTCTACGACCTGGCCGGCCGTCTGGGCCTTCGTGTCCACATAGACGCTGAAAAGGCCGTAGTCGGTCCCCCATCCGAAATCGCTGGCCACGGTGTAGGCAAGCCCTCTGTTGCTCCTTATGTCCTCCATCAGGCGGCTCTTGAAGACCGGCGCGCCAAGGATCGTATCCATTATCTCAAGGGCGTACTTATCAGGATTGTGGCGCTTGATGCCAAGATGGCCCATTTCGATATATGTCTGCGTGAGCGGCCTTTCGATCACCCTCTCCTTGGGCCGGAATTCGAGCTCCACCGGCGCCACATTCGGAAACTCGATCCTATGGTCGGGAACGTTGCCCGTATATTTTTTTATCGTTTCGATGAACGCGGAGGGTTCGAAATTTCCCGCGGCTGCGAGGATCATGTTGGACGGAACAAAATACTTTTTGTGGAACTCCTTCAGATCCTCTATCTTAAGCGCCCCGACCGTTTCAGGGGTCGGCCTCCTCGCCCAAGGGCTCATATCTCCGTACACGAGCTTTTTGAACTCCCTTACGACGACCTGATCGGGATAATCGTTCTCGCGCTTCAGGGCCTCGATGATCTTTATCTTTCCGAGCTCTACACGGCGCGAATCGAGGCGAGGCGAGAAAAGGAGGCCGAAGAAGACCTCGAAGGCCCTGTCCGCGTCCTTCGAGAGCACTTTTATGGCCGACTCGCCCATCTCGAGCCCTATCGACGCGCCCGCCTCCGCCGCCATGTTGTCGAATGTACGGTCCACCTCTTCGGGAGACATATCCTTCGTCCCCCCGGTGCGCAGGAGTATGCCGAGAAGATTCGCAAGACCCAACCTGTCGGCCGGCTCATAGATGCTACCGGTCCTTGTGATAACGCTCATCCGAACTATGGGAAGCTCGTGGTCGGGGAGCAAGTAATAGCGCATGCCGTTCGGCAGAACGCCGGTCACGACCTTCGGCTCCTTAAAGCCGTTGGCCCCGAAGAAAGGCCCGCAGGATACGGCGAACAGCGCGCCAAACAATATTATGACGCAAAGAATGCGCTTCATTTCTTCTTCTGCCCCCGCAGTCTTATGATCTTCGTTGCGTTTTTATCCGAAAAATACTCGTTCGCCGTGCGCATCACGTCCTCTTTTGTGACGCCTTCCACAAGCGATGGATATCTTGCCAGCAGGCGCCAGTCGCCGAAGATCGTCTCGAACTCCGCCAGCGACATCGCAAGCCCCAGATTCTTCTCGAGCGAATAGAGTATCCCGGCCGCGACCTTTGTCTGAACGCGCCCAAGCTCCTCGTCGGAGATCGGCTCCCTCTTGATGCGCTCCAGCTCCTCTTCGACTTCGAAGGTCAGCTTTTCAGGCGTGTGCGGGCGGTTGGGCTCCATCCAGAAGAGCATGAGGTTGTTGAGGCGCGAGCCCGGGTAGCTGTTGGAACAGGAGACGTCACGCGCCACCTTTTCGTCGTAAACAAGGCGCTTCTCAAGGCGGCTCGTGGGACCGTCGCACATGAGGACGTCTATGACGTCGAAGACGAACTCGGTGTGGTCCGGCAGCGTGGGTTTGTGGTAAGCAAGGACCACCGCCGGCTCCGCATCGAAAGCGAAGTTCTTGGTCCCCCCCCCGCTGTTCAAGACCAGTCGCTCTTTTGTCACAATCCCTGCGGGGATGGGCCCGAAATACTTATCTATCAGGCGCTTTGCCTTTTCGATGTCGATATCCCCGACCAGAGCGCCCACCATATTGCTTGCCACGTAATAACGGTCGTGAAACTCCCGCGCGTCGGCAATGGTGAGGCCCGCTACGTCGCTTGCCGATCCGATGACCGGCGAGTGGTACGACCCATTTTGAAAGGCAGTCTCGACTAAAAGCTCGGACATCTTCCCATCAGGATCGTTGTCAACGCCGCCGCGCCGCTCCTCAAGTATCACGCTGCGCTCCGTGTAGAACTCGCGGTAGACGGGATCGTTCACCATCTGGGAGATGACGTCAAGAAAGAGGTCCAGCCGCTCCACCGGCATGCTGGCATGGTAGGCAGTAGCGTCCTTGCTGGTGTAGGCGTTGAGATCCGAAGCGCCGTTCGCGACCATCACCTCCCAGACCTGGTTCTTGATCTGGTATCCGGCCGCCTCCTCCTGCAGGATCTTGAGCCGCTCTTCGAGCGAAGCGACCCTTTTCTTATCCGGCACCGCCTTTTGACCTTCAGCGGTCAGTTCGAAACCGGTCTTTTCGATCTCATCCAGTATCGGTTTTTCCTTGGCAAAATCCTTCGTGCCCAGGCGGCTCGAACCCTTGAAGGCCATGTGCTCGAACATGTGCGCAAGCCCCGTCTTGCCGGGCGTCTCGTCGGTCCCGCCAACGCGGATCATCACGACGCCGGAAAACACCGGGGCGTTCCGGCGGACGACCAGGAGCCAGCGCATGCCGTTGGCAAGCTTATATTCGACTACCTTCTTTTCGAGGTCGAAGGCACCGGCTGTAAGCGGGAGCGCCAATATGAGCGCAAGGCATATATAATGTAGGACGGTCTTGAGATCCCGTTTCATAAGTTTCTTGAAGCGGCCCAGTATCCGATCGCCTTGTAGATGAGCTTTGCCACCATGAAATCGGAGGCATGATGCCCTTTTTGGGGCAGAAGCTCAACGAAATCCATTGCGACCACGTTCTTCTCCCTCGCCACGGCTGCAAGGATCCTTGTCACGTCGTACCATAGAAGACCGCCGGGTTCCGGCGTGCCCGTGTCGGGCATGACCGAGGAATCGAACGCATCCACGTCAAAGGTTATATAGACATCCTTCGTCTTAATGGAAGCAAGCACATCGGCTATCCAGCCGTCGTTGCCGCGGATATTGTGCGCGAAGAAGACGGGAAGCTTTTCCCCGGCCACCCTTCCTGCCTCCGGAGCCGATAGATTCCTTATTCCCACCTGCACTGCGGGGCAGATCTCAAGGACTCGGGCCATGGCACAGGCGTGCGACCACTTCGTGCCGTCATATTCCTCCCTTAGGTCCGCGTGCGCGTCGAACTGCAATACGGTGAGATCGGGCTTCGCCTTCGCGACCGCCTTCACTGCGGGAGGGGTGATGGAATGTTCGCCGCCCAGCATGACGGGAAGCTTTCCGTCGGACACGATGCGCCCGACCGCGTCCTCGACCCTTGAGAGCGTCTTTTCGATGGGGCCCTTTTCGAGGCGAACGGGCGGAAGAGTCGCGATCCCGACCTCGCAGGTCTCTTTTCCGGTCTCTTCGTCGTAGAGCTCGACCTGTGCAGAGGCCTTCAGTATCGCGGCCGGCGCCCTGCCCGTTCCCTTGACGTAGGATGTCGTCCTCTCAAATGGGACGGGAAGCACCGCCACGCGCGCGGAGCCGTAGCGCGAAAGTTCGGGAGGCAGATCAAAATAGGTGTCCGGCATGGGACCTTATGGGACAAATATCGCGCCGGCGACGACCGTCGTCCAGTTGCCGTGCTTGTCGCCGATGGCCGACTGCGTGACGTTCATCGTCTTGACTATCTCCTTGCTGATCGTCCACTGGCCCTTCCTCTCGTTCCACGACTTTTCGGCGTCGAACTTCACGCCGAGGATCGTCGCGAGCATTTCGGCCGAGAGGTCCTCGGCGTAATCGCCCGCCTGCTGGTCGGTCTGGCCGAAGCTGTGATGCTCGGAGATATATCCGTAATATTCGGGGTTCTTAGGGATAGAAAGGCCGACCGATGAGGCGACAAGGCGGTGCGGCTCGTTGGTGGTGTTATCGGAAAGGACGCAATGAACGATCTGGCCCGGACGCAGCTGTATGATGCCCTTTGAGAGCGGGACCAGCTTGCATCCCGGCGGAAAGATGCTGGAGACCCTTACGAGGTTGAATTGCGCGATACCCGCGCGGCGAAGCGCCAGCTCGAAGCTTTGCAGCTTCTCACGATGAACGCCTACTCCCTTTGCGAAAAAAACCTGCGTCGGTACGTATCCTATCACTTTTTGGCCTCCTTTTCTGAAAACGATCGAAGCGCGGGTAACATATTCGGCTCGACTTAACAAGCATAAAAGAAGGGCCCGGTGTTGCCGGGCCCCGCTCTTCATTACAGTCTCTGAACTACCTCCTCTTTTTCCTTTTCACCTTCTTCGTCTTCTTGACCTTCTTTACTTTCTTCACCTTCTTCGCTTTTTTCTTCTTCGGCATCTCGTCCTCCTTTTATGAGTAAGAAAGTTTATTTTCTTCTTACGATTTGAATTTTACGCAATTGTGCCACCTTAGTCAAATTATTTTTACTAAATTTTGCATAATTTTACAAAATTTCCCTGCCTACAGTGTGACAGGTTGCGAGATGGGCAGACAAGTTCGCGAGCGGTGCGCTCTCACGTGAGATGCTACTGCGATAAAAACTCCGGCGAGCAAAAAGATGCCGCCCTCAAACACACGACTGTCGAGGGTTTCCCCTATTGCGAACACCGCGATGACGGGTCCGACGACGGGTTGAACAAAGATCGTGTAACACATGACGTTGACCGGAAGTTTTCTCATCGTCTTTATCCACAGAACGTAACCGACGACGGTGCACGGGACCGAGAGATAGAATATGACCGCTACTTCCGTCAAAGTTCCGGGCCAGACGAAGCCCCCCGACAATGCAAGCGGGACAGCCGTTATCAGGTCGGTAACCAGAAGCGAGCCGGCTATGGCGACCGCTGCCGACATCTTTTCGGACAACGGCTTCGCGACCACCGAAAATGAACTTTCGCAGAAAAGCCCCACGACCACGAGCATATTACCGAAGGCGACCGACGCTTGAAAGAGCTGGGCCACCGTCGTGAAGGATATCTTAGACAGGATCACGAGGCCCGCAAAGGAACAAAGGAGCCCTACTCCCATGGCGGGTCTGAAACGTTCCTTGAGGAAGATGGAAGCCAGTACAATGGCCCAGATCGGCTCGAATGTGTAAAGAAGCGAGGCATCGGAGGCGCTTGTGTACTTAAGCCCCGTCACCCAAAGGATATGCGAGCATGCAGTCATCACGCCAAGCGCGACTATCCTTAGGACGAGCTTCTTCGACAGCCGGAGATGCACCCGTTTAATAAAAATCCATGCGCACAGGATGACGGCCGACACCAGCATGCGCCAGAAGATGAGCGCGAGCGGCTGCATGGTCCGGAGACCGATCTTCGCGGCCGCGTAAGAGCCCGCCCAGACGACGTTCATGATTATTAAAATGAGGATCGGCTTAAACATGGCGTGAGATCCGCCGGAGGATCCTTGTGGCGGCACAAGCGGCGCCGAAACCGTTGTCTATGTTGACGACGGATATCCCCTCCGAGCAGCTGTTGAGCATGGCCAGAAGCGCCGTGAAGCCCTTGAGGTTCGCACCGTAGCCGACGCTCGTTGGACAGGCGACGATCGGAGACGAGATGAGCCCCCCGACTACACTGGGGAGCGCGCCTTCCATGCCCGCTACAACGATTACGCAGTCGGCATGGCGAAGCTCGTCAAGGCAGGAGACCAGCCGGTGAAGCCCTGCAACGCCCACATCGTAGAATTTTCGGGACTCGAAGCCGAAATATTCGGCGGTTCGCCTTGCCTCCTCGGCCACGGGAAGGTCGGCCGTTCCGGCGCAGACGATCGCAAGCCGGCCTGATAAAGGCGCAATCTCGCGCTGGACGATCCTGAAGGTCCTGCTGACGGGGTCGTGATCAGCCCCTCGGCCCGAAAACCGTTCTGCGATCTCTTTCCCCGTAACTTCGTCGACACGCGTTCCGAAGACGTTCAACCCCTGCCCGCAGAGGGAATCAACTATCGTAAAGAGGTGTTCCCTGATCTTGCCCTCGCAGAGGATGACCTCGGAGAATTCGTTCCGCAGGGCGCGGTGCCCGTCGTGCTTGCCGACTCCCATATCGGCATAAGGAATATGGCGGAGGCGGTCCATGGCCTCACCGGCCTTGATCTCGCCCTTCTCCACCTCTTCCAATATTTTCCCGATCGTCTTTACGTCCATAATCAAAGCCCCATGACCCTTTTCAGCTCGCGAAGCTCCTTTTCGTTCAGAAATCGCCACTCGCCCTGCTTCATCCTTCCCAATTTTATCGGCCCCACCGATATCCGTTTGAGTTTCATGACAGGGTGGCCCACCGCCTCGCACATCCTCCTCACCTGCCTGTTCCTGCCCTCGCGAATGCCTATCTCGACCCAGCTGTTCTTATCGGCCGACTCCTTTGCTCTGACCTCCGCAGGCAGAGTAACCCCGTCCTCGAGCTTTACGCCTTTCTTCAACCGTTCTATCGCCTGCTCGTCCATCACACCCCTCACCTTCGCCTCATAGACCTTCCAGACCTCGTGTTTAGGATGGGTCAGCGCGTTGAGCATGGAACCGTCATTGGTCAGGATGATCAGCCCCTCGGACTCGAAATCGAGCCGGCCCGCCGAGTTCAGCCGTCCCTTCCATCTGTCGAGCATCTCCCAGATGGTGGGCCGGCCCTCGGGGTCGCTCTTCGTGACCATCGTCCGCCGGGGTTTGTAAAATGCTATATAGACAAAGTGCTCGGGAATTCGAAGCTCCCTCCCCGAGAGCCGAACGCGGTCCTTCACGGGGTCGACGGTCGTGCCCATCGCCGTGACGACCGTGCCGTTGACCGACACGTTGCCCCTCGCGATGGCCTGTTCGGCCGCGCGCCTCGACAGTTCAGTTGTCAGTGCGATCAACCTCTGGAGACGTACCTTGCCCGGCAGCGTCACAGGGTTCTTCTCCGGCCGGTGATGCGGGCGCTTGTGCCTCTGAAAATTGTGCATTCCCCTCCTCCGCTGCCTTCTCGGGTGGTTTTGGAAAAATGTCCCGCTCGAGGCGCCTTAGCTCCTTGATCCCCTGCTCCAGTTTGACGAGCGCCTTTTCGTCCTCGTCCTCCTCGTGCCTGATCACCTCCGTCTCCTCGTCGCCATCTTCATCATCATCTTCCTTTTCGATGACCTCCGTCGGCTCGTCCTCGTCGCTCTTCACGATCGTGAGCTGTGCCGGCGTTTCGGTCTCCACCTGCCTGCGCGCAAGCTCCTGAATATCGGTCAGCGTCGGAAGTTCGTGAAGGTTGTTGAGATTGAAGGTCTCCAGAAACTCGCGCGTCGTCCCGTAGATCAGCGGCTGACCCGGCTCGTCGCGGCGACCGATGATGCGCACGAGGTTCCTTTCAAGAAGTGTCTTTAAGACCGCGCCCACATCCACGCCGCGGATCTGTTCTATCTCCGAACGAACTATCGGCTGCCGGTACGCGACAATGGCAAGCGTCTCGAGCGCGGGTTGCGACAAGCGCATGGGTTTCGGCACATTGAGCTTTGCGATCCACGTCGCCATGGATTCTTTCGTCCTGAACTGGTAGCCGCCCGCCACCTCCGAAAGCTGCAATCCCCGTGATGCGTCTTTGTTCGCGCAGTCACGCACCGAATTGACGGCCTCTTCCAGCTGCCCCGCCGTTACCTGCGCATCGGAGAGCGCCTCCAAGAGCTGCTTTTCCGTTATCGGCTCCTCGGCCACGTAGATCAACGCCTCGACTATCGCCTTGAGTTCGCCTGTTTCCATCACGCCTCCCCGTCCGCCGACGCTTTAGTGGCGGACTTGACCTCTATGTCGCTCTTCACCAGACGCAGCGCCTCTTCGTGTTTCACCTCTTCCATTATCCCTTTAAGAACCAGCGGGCCGCCCTTCTCCGTCTGGAAGAGGCGGACCATCTTCAGCCGCGCCATCTCGAGTATCGCCAAGAACGTAACGACTACGCCGTAGCGGCTGATCGGCCTGTCGAAGACATCCTCGAGACGCAAGGTCATATCCTTTTTTACTTTCTCCACCAGCTCCATGATCCGTTCGTTCACGCTGATGCGGTCCACAGCGACGTCGTGAAAACGCTCCTTGGGCAGGCGTATGAGTATCCGCGCGAAGGCGTCCACGAGCTCGTAGACGTCCGCTTCTATCAATCCCTCGGGCACCGTCGCCTGCGCGGCGTCCATCCGGTTCGCATTGAGCGGCACGAAGACGTCGCGGAATAGCTGGGAGCGCTCCGCAAGCTTCGCCGCCGCCTCCTTGTAGCGCTGATATTCGAGCAACCGGTTGACAAGGTCGGCGCGCGGGTCGGATTCCTCCTCCTCCTCGCCCCCCTCTTCGGGCAAAAGCATCTTCGATTTGATATAGGCGAGCTCCGCCGCCACGAGCAGGAACTCGCCCGCCACGTCTATGTTCATCTCCTTCAAGGAATCGAGATACCTCACATACTCCTCGAGTATGAAGGCGATCGGGATATCGGTTATCGAGAGGTCGTTCTTCTTGATGAGATACAACAGCAGATCGAGCGGCCCCTCGAAGGCCTCAATGTTTACGCGGTAGTCATTGATGTTAATCTGTTCCATAATCCAGCCCCATCGCCTTTCGCACCTTCACCATGTTCTTTTCCGCTTCGGCCGCCGCCTTTTTCGAACCCGCCTCGGCCAGTTCCATGACCATGGCCGGTTTCGAGACCCACTTCGCGCGCTCCGCCTGGAACGGCTTCCAATATTCAACGGCGTTCGCGATGCAGAGCTTTTTGCAGTCCACGCAGCCGATCTTCGCAGCGCGGCAGTCCCGCTCTATCTCCAGAACTTTCTCCTTCGAGGTGAAGAGCTTATGGTAGGCGAAGATATTACACACCTCCGGATGACCGGGATCGGTCCTGAACTTGCGCGCCGGATCGGTCACCGCCTGCATCATCTTTTCGCGTATCGTCTTCTCATCGTCGGCCAGATAGACGGCGTTGCCGAAGCTCTTGCTCATCTTGCGGCCGTCGAGTCCCGGTATCTTGGGGGTCTTAGTCAGAAGAGGCAGCGGCTCGGTGAAGACCTCCGTCTTCATTATGAAATGGAACCTTCTCACTATCTCGCGCGCGAACTCGAGGTGCGCGACCTGATCCTCACCCACTGGGACCTTCGCCGCGTTATACAATATGACGTCAGCGGTCTGAAGGAGCGGATAGCCCAAGAACCCGTACGTGGAGAGGTCCTTGCCTACGAGCTGCTGTTGCATGTCCTTGTATGAAGGCACGCGTTCGAGCCAGCCCAGCGGGGCTATCATCGAGAGGAGAAGATGAAGCTCCGCGTGTTCCATCACATGAGACTGGATGAATACGGTGGAGCCCTTGGGATCGAGCCCGGCCGCGAAGAGGTCGGAGAGCACTTCCGCCGCCGAAGGGGCTATCACGCCGACGTTGGCGTATTCGCTCGTGAGCGCGTGCCAGTCGGCGACGAAGTAGAAGCAGTCATAATCCTTCTGCAGGGCCACCCAGTTCTGCATCACGCCGAAATAGTGGCCCCAGTGCAATTTCCCCGTCGGTCTTATTCCGCTTACAACCCTCGGCTTCATAATTCATCCCTATTCCCCTCCTTTGTAAGGAGGGGTCGGGGGAGGTAGATCATGGTCTACCCCACCCTTCCTCCCCTTACAAAGGGGAGGAACCTACGGCAACAAATATGTTGCCAGCATCATCACCGGATAGAAAAGATATTTCAGCATCCCCGTCGCGAAAAGGAGCAGGAGTACGATCAGCCCGTAACGCGAGATGCGGTCGTATGCCTCGACGCTCGATTCGGGGAGCACCCCCCGGAGGACCGTCCCGCCGTCGAGCGGCGGCAGCGGCAGCAGGTTGAAAAAGGCGAGCATCAAGTTCAAGATCACGCCCATCTGGAAGATCGTGTATATCGCCCCTATGCTTGTCGCCGCGAACGAGCCGGGCTCCAGCGCGGACTGCGGTATGCTGGGCACAACCGTGATCAGAAGTTTAGTAAGCCCCGCGAAGATCAAGGCAAGGATGAAGTTCGAGAGCGGGCCGGACGCAGCGACCCACAAGCTGTCCCTGCGCAGGTCCTTGAAATGGTATGGATTTACGGGCACCGGCTTGCCCCAACCTATTACCGGCGCGCCAGTCAATATGCCGAATATGGGAAGAAAAACGGTGCCTATCATGTCTATGTGGGGAAACGGGGACAAGCTGACGCGCCCCATAAGACGCGCAGTCGGATCGCCGAACTTGTTCGCAATAAAGCCGTGCGCCGCCTCGTGAAAGGAGAGCGAAAAGAGAAATAGCGGATAAAAAAACAGGAGATCAACAAGCCGCTGACTCATGTCGGCTGCGTACCAGAGAAATGATGATTCGTCAATGTTTGAGACCTTAGACTTGAGACCTGAGACCTAAGACACGAAACGAGTGAACAGGGGGTTTCAGGTCTACGGTCTCACGTCTTTTTCATGATCTCGGGTGAAATTTCCTGGACAGGTCCTTTAGGTGCTTCG
>DYJF01000035.1:396-15727 GCA_020723205.1 Bdellovibrio sp. | reverse complement strand
GTTGAGCACATAATATGCGCCCTTTTTACTGCTTCCCAATTTAAGGATCAGCCCCTCCTTCATCAAAGCTGACAGATGCTTTTGTATCGCCTGATACGTTACATTATACAGCCGTGCCAGATCGGCCGTTCTAAGCCGCCCCTTTTTCTTGAACTCATTTAATATCGCTATTTTAAGTGATTCCATTACAACCTCATTACAACGCGATTATATGATTATTACAACCTTATTACAACTACTATTTATAATTATTACAACTTGGGGGACGTTCCCCGTAGGGCTAACTAGTTGAAATCATTGAAGGGCGATCTAAGGGAAATGGGTGGCCTATGATCCTGAAAGTCAGTGCGATCGCGAAGATAAATTCACGGCCCTACGAGCATGATGTCGGGCATGTCGGAATACCAGTCGCGGTTCCTCTTATATTCCTCAAGCTCCCCCTGAAGGAGTATCTCGTGCCCGCGTTCGAAGTCGGCAAGGTACGCGAACGTCCGCCTGCCGCTCTCGTCGGTTGCGACAGCCGCCGCCTGCGTGTACATGCGCTGGGCCTCGCGCTCGCGCTCGATGGCGAACAGGAAAAGCTCTTCAAGCGTCGCGTCCGCCTTGGGCAGCTCCGGACCTTTCGATGTCGAAGCGAAGGGCGCAGCATACGCCTTCGCCTCTCCGGTCATCTTTCTATAGATCTTCGAAAGTATCTCCTCGTGCGCCCTCTCCTCTCGCGAGAGGGAGACGAACTTCTCCTTAACAAGCGGGTTCTTGATGATGTCCGCCATGCGCAGATAAAGCTGTTGCGCATCGCGCTCCTTGCCTATAGCCATACCTACCACTTCGACGGCCGTAAGGTCCTTCTTCATGCCCACCTCATTTCGTCATCTGCGAGGCGAAGTTCTTCGCATCATCGAGACTGGTGAACGGCTTGAACCATTCGCCCAAAAGCTCCATCGCCTTCTGCGGATCGTCGGATTCGTAGACGTCCTTGGGCAGCTTGTAGCCGACCTGCAGCGTGACGCGCGAGTGGTGTTTCTCCCCCTTGCGGTTCTCCGGCACATAGACATCCGCGGTGATGAGTTCGATATAGAGAGTTCTCCCGATGTGGTCCGTGTCGGCGATGGCCAACACGTCGCCCTTTTGCAGATACGTGTACGGGGCTCCGCGCCGGGTCGTCACCTTCTCGCCGTCAATCGTAACGCCCCTGTAGTCGTAATCTCCCCAGCCGATGTAGAAAGCGGCGCGCTCCGCGGGAAGCCCGCCCTTGACAAGAACCACATAGCCCTTGAGCTTTGCGGGATTCGGCGCCTCATAGGCCCTCTCGAGGCCGTAGTGCCACTCCGCCTTCTGGTAGTTCTTTACGAACTCGTCCCAGATCTTCTGGGGTTTTTTTGCGAACGCCGCGAGCGAAACCGCCGTTAGAACAAGCACGCAAATGACGGATAATATTTTTTTCATTTCACTCCCTCTTAATCGCGCGGGTTGATCGCAGCGAAGTTAGAGATGGGCGCGCGACCGGGATCGCCCGCCGTCTCTTCGCGCTCCACAGGAACCCTTCCGCCTCCGAAGGCGTTCATCGCCTCTTTGAGCTCTGGTTTCCCGTCAGCGTATTCTCCAAGCGGAACCTTGAGCGCTATCGCCTCCCACGCCTGTCTTAGACTTTTTGCGCCCGCCGCTGGCCCCATGGGGTGCCCGAAGACGCCGCGACCGGGCACAAAGCCGAAATCGCACGTGCGGAGCTTTTTATAAACTTCCGGCAACGTTCCGGCCCAATCGCTTCCGCCGGGCACCGGCAGAACGCGTTTCAGCTCTCCCAGCGGCGACGCGCACGAGGCCGCGTTCGCCATGACCTCTTCGTCCTCGGTCATCATGCGCGCGCCGAACCCCGGCATGATGATCGCATCGCAGCCGGCCATGCGCTGCAGCTTGGTCATCACGACAGTGGAGACGCCGAAGAACGGAATGCGCGAGAACGGCGCGATGAGATCGAAATGGCCGACGACCGGCACCGCAGAGTGTTTCGCAAGCATCCTTACGGCGGACAGGCCCACGGTCATGCAGTTGACCATGACCATGCCGGCGCCGTTCCCCACGGCCGCGTCGTGGAGCCCAAGCAAACGGTCCACCTCGTCGGTGATATTGGCAAGGAACACCTTCTTTTCGCCCGTCCTCTCTTCGGCCTCCATCCGCTTCGCGCTCAAGAGCTCCAAGCGCTTCACAAGAGGAGAAATATCCGTGTCCGCCTGCATCTCGTCGTCCTTCGCGATGTCCAAGCCACCGAGCCAGCTCTCAAAGGCAAGGTCCGCAAAATCAGAAGGCGAAAGGCCGATATTGGGTTTCACGACGCCGAAAAAAACGGGCCGGTCATAGACGTTCAATATCTTTCGTATCCCGCCTGTGCCGAACTTGGGGCCTCCAAATCCGGAAAGATAAGAGTTCGGGAACGTTATATCCAAAAGTTTTATCGAGGTGATGTGATGCGTGAAGAACGCGCCCTCGCCGCAGGCTGCCGTGAGAAGGTTCGGGATCTTCGGCCCGAAATTCCTGTGCGGATGCGCGATGCGAACCCTGCATCTGGAAAAACGTTCGCCTTTGTTAAAGGGGGATTCGAACGCAGGGCTGTTCGAGACCTGAAGAACATCGAGCCCCACGATCTTCGCGGCGAACTCGGGGCGAAGGTCCTCGATGACGCCCGCACGCTGCCACTGGGCCGTGCTCTGCTCGCGGCACAAGGACGCCGCGGCGGCCTCGGGTTCGGACGGCGTCTCGAACCAGTACGTCAATATGACGTGACCCTCCGGATCGAGCGAACCCTCATCGGCAAAAAAACCTTTTCTCTCTTCTCTGTTCATTACTCTCCTACAACGGTGACGGTGACGGTCCTCAAGCTCCTCGGGCCGTCGAGCTCGATGAAGAAGACCGACTGCCACGTGCCCAGATGCATCTTGCCGCCCTTGACCGGCGCGGTCTCGGAGCCGCCCATGAGAAGCGACATGAGATGGCTGTGCGCGTTCCCGCGCCCGTCGACGGCCGTGTCATTGTGCTTGTAGGCCGCGTTCTGCGGGATCATCTTCAAAAGCATCGCCTCCATGTCCTTCTGAAGGCGCTCGCAGCGCTCGTTTATCCTGACCGACGTCGTCGTGTGATTGGAAAATATGGAAACGATGCCGTCCTTAACGCCGCTCTTCTCGACCGCCCCTTTCACCCGCGATGTGATGTCTATGAACTCGAAGGGCTTTGTCGTCGCAAGCGTCATTTCTTCGAAATAATGCTTCATCTAGTTTCTCCGGCTGATCGTGTATCTGGCTATCTCACGGAGGGGGTCGGCGCGGCCGTCAAAGATATCGAGCTTTGCCAGCGCCTCATCCACGAGCGAGGATGCCTTCCGCTTGGAGGCGTCGAGACCTATGATCGCGGGATATGTCGCCTTATCGTTGTCGATATCGCTTCCCACGTCCTTGCCTATCTCCTCTTCGCTCCCTTCGATGTCCAGAATATCGTCGGCTATCTGGAACGCGAGGCCTATGAGCTCGCCGTATCTTTCCAGCGCCTCTATCTGCATCTTGGACGCGCCGCAGTATTTCGCGCCGGAGGTCACCGATACCGCGATGAGACGTCCGGTCTTCAAGCCGTGCAGCCGCGTGAGTTCGCGCTCCGTGATCTTGGCGCCCGCGGATTCCATATCAATCTGCTGTCCGCCCGTCATTCCCCTGGCGCCCGTGGCGGACGCAATATCTCCGATGACCTCCACCATGAGCTTCGGGCTCCCCGAAGCGTCCGCGTTCGCAAGGACGGAGAACGCCTCCGCCAGAAGTCCGTCGCCTGCAAGCACCGCGGTGGCCTCGCCGAACACCTTATGGTCGGTGGGCTTGCCTCTTCGAAGATCGTCGTCGTCCATCGCGGGCAGGTCGTCGTGTATCAGGGAGAACGTGTGTATCATCTCAAGGGCACACGCTATCGGCATCACTTTTTCGGACGAGCCGCCCACGGCCTCCGCGCCGGCTATCACGAGTATCGGGCGCAGCCGCTTTCCGCCCGCCGCCAGACTATACTCCATCGATCTCTTGAGCGTCGGCGGGATGGAATCGTCGGAGAGCCAGCGCATCAGCGCGCCCTCGACGTCGTTCTTTTTCCCGGCAAGATACGATTTCAGTTCCATGTCCTAGTCCTTGGGTTCGAAAGGTTCAGGGCGGTCCCTGCCTGATTCGTCCTTTACGAGCTGTTCGACCTTCGCTTTCGCTTTCTGTAATTTGTCGTCGCATTCGCGCGCGAGCTTGACGCCGCTCTCGAAGGCCGCGACCGACTGGTCCAAGGTCAACTCCCCCTTTTCAAGCTGGCGCACGACCTTTTCGAGCTCTTCCATCGATTGTTCAAAGGTTCTCTCTGCCATAGTTACCTCACAATCAATACCCCTCCTTTGTAAGGAGGGGTCAGGGGAGGTAGATCTACCCTCCCCATCCCTCCCTTACAAAGGGAGGGAACTATCCGTCAATGATTTTCGTGATCTTGGCGGCCGCCGACCCCTCGTAAAACCTGATGCCCACGGCGCCCCCCTCCTTGAGTGATTTCGAGGACTTAAGCGGCCCGTGGACGCCGGCGGAAGTGACGACCGCATAGCCCTTTTCCATGATGTGCATCGGGGAGAGGTGCGTCAGATTGCTGCCTAAGCGGGCCAGATACTGCCGCCTCGTCTCAAGCCCTGTTTTGACCGCCATCTTCAGCCGCTCCTCCAGATGGTCCATTCGTATCATGAGATCGGGAAAACGCCTCGTGGGATCTGCCACACCACTTTTAAGTTTTCTGAAGTCGGCCCATCTGGCCTCGAGGTCCTTTTTGAGCGCAAGAAGCAGCTGCCTTTTAAGATCCTTTATCGCCGCTTCAAGGTCGGCCTTCTTCGGCACCGCTATCTCCGCGGCGGCGGAAGGCGTCGGCGCGCGCACGTCCGCCACGAAATCGGCGATCGTAAAATCTATTTCGTGCCCGACTGCGCTGATCACGGGAATGCGCGATGCGAATATGGCGCGCGCGACCGCTTCCTCGTTGAACGCCCACAGGTCCTCGAGCGATCCGCCGCCGCGGCCGACTATCATGACGTCGATGTCATCCATGCGATTCATGTCCGCTATCGCCTGCGCTATCTCCGAGGCGGCCCCTTCCCCCTGAACGCGGACGGGGATGAGAAGTATCTCGATCGTCGGGAATCTTCTTGTGAGCACGTGTATGATGTCGCGTACTGCAGCGCCCGTGGGCGACGTCACAACGCCTATTTTTCTGGGCAGGAACGGCAGCGGACGTTTCCTCTCTTTTGCAAAGAGCCCCTCGGCCTCGAGTTTTTTCTTGAGCTGTTCGAAGGCAACCTGCAGCGCGCCCTTTCCCTTTGGCTCGGCGTGATCGATGATGATCTGGTACTCGCCGCGGACGTTGTACACGCTCACCCTGCCGTGGCAAACGAGCTCCTGCCCGTCCTCGAGATCGAAACGGATCTTTTGTCTGCCGCCGAAGATAACTGCGCGCAGCTGCGAGCCCTCGTCCTTCAGCGAAAAATAATAATGCTTGGATTCGGGGTTCCTGAAGTTGCTGACCTCGCCGGTCAACCAGACGTCGGGGAAAGCGTTCTCAAGAAGATCCCGGATGGAAGAGGTGAGCTCCGAAACTGTGAAGACATGCGGCTCCGCCGGCGCCTCGGCCTTGGCACCGGCCCTCTCCTCCTTCGCGGATATCCCCTCTTCGAAAGGAACGTCAAAGTTTATCGTGCTTTGTTCCACGGCCCTTCACTCTCCTTTTTTTGGCCTTCGCCTTCGTCCTTTTTCCTTCGAGCAGCGCCTGCACTTCGGTCTCTCTCACGTCGGGCCTCGTCATCCTCCAGAACTCCTCCTCGACTCCCTTGCGGCTCATCTCTATGCCGTACGCCCCGAAGATCTCCGCCACCTCGTCGAAACGCTCCTCGATGGAATTTCGAACCGACCTGAAACCGAGGCCCGCCGCCTCGACCCTGTTCGAAAGGATGAGCGGGTTCAGACCGAAGAACGCCTGATCGTCGGAACGCGGCTCGATCAGGATTATGTCTCCCTTGAACTTCGGGTCGTTCCTGAAGTGGTCCAAGGCGACATGGAGGCGCGTGTGGAAGAATGCGCGGAATATCTGGTTCAACACCGCCATGACGCCGCTGTCCGAGAGCTTTTTCTCCAACTTCTTGGGATCGTACGGCCTGAACGGATTGTAGCAGACGATGAGCTCCGCGCCTTTTTTTATCGCGATGTCTATGTTCGCCGTCTCCTGAACGCCGCCGTCGACGTAGTCGACGTTCTGGATCCTTGCGGGCTTGTAAAACCCCGGCATCGCGGTCGAGGCCTGCACCGCCTCGGAGATCGTCACGTCGTTCTTCTCGTCGGGCCCGAATATGACGCGTCTGGCGCCGTCCAGAGTCATCGCACAGATGTAAAGACGCTTTTTCGTCAGGCGCTCCGCCGTTATGAAATCGTTCGTGAGGCCGTTGCGTTCGATGTTCTCGCGCAGATACTGCTCGATCGGTTTGTTGTCGAAGACGCCGGACGGCAATACCGACAGAAGCGACGGAAGATCGATCTCGCCGTTCCTCAAAAAAGTGACCGGCGACGAGAAGAGCTTTCCCAAAAACGAGAGCGGTTTTGCGATCCACTCCGCTATGTTGGGCCTGTAGTAGTGCCACGAAGTGAGCGCGCTGAAGTGGTGCGACGTGCCGTCCAGACTTTTCAATATGGATTCGGGCTTTATCCCGCCCATGAGCGGCGTCGCGATGAGACTTCCGGAGCTGATACCGACATAGATGTCGAAATCCGTCACCTTGAAGCCCACAAGATAATCGTTCAGCGCCTTGATGCCGCCCGCCTTGAACGACCCGCCCGTGACGGCGCCGCCAGCCAAGATCAGCGCCTTTGTGGCGCCGGGTCTCTTCTTCGAAAGATCGCTCTTTTGCACTATTGTTATTCCCACCTTTTACCTTTCGCCTTTCGCCTTCGGCCTGCTTTTTTATATCCCCCCGCCCAGTCCCCTTAGCTTGAGCTTCGCGCTCTTGAGTCCCGGGTTCAGTTTGATCGCTTCGCCGTAATATTCCTTTGCGGCGCCGGAGTTCCCCTGCTTCTCATAGAGCTGGCCCAGCCAGTAGAGCGCGTAGGATCTCCACAGCCGTTCGGTGGCCGTCTTGAGAAATTCCTGAAGCTCGCGCTCCGCCTCCGGATAGCGCTCCTTTTTTCCCTCGACTACTATCGCCGTGCCTATGAGGTACCGCGCCTTTGCGATTCCGGGGTCTATCTCGAGGACCTTTCTGAACTCCGCTATCGCCTGATCATATTTCTTGTCCGCGAGATAGATTCGACCGACCAAGTTACGAATGATGGCGTTCTTCGGGAAGCGCGCAAGGAGCTCCTGCAATATCTTGGCGGCGTCCTCGTACCTCTTCTCTTCGAAATAGATGATGCCCAGATTGACCTTCGCCATGTCGCGCGCGAGGTTGCCCTGGCGCGCCACCTTTTCGACGACTGCTATTCCCTCCGCCCGCCTGTCCGCGAAGAATGGAAGGAACTTTATCTCGTTCGTGAATACGGAGCGCCAGTACGTGTACATGCCGAGGCCGAATTCCGCGTCCACGAAATCGGGATTGCGCTTGATGATCGTCGTGAATATCTGGCGGGAGGTGTTCCCCTTCGTGTATGCGCCCCACCACTGGCCCTTGCGCGCCTTGAAGAACCCTTCCAGTCCTATGAGGCCGCCCGCGAAGAAAAGGTCCAAGTCGCTCGGGTGGTAGAGCTGCATCACCTTATCGTAGACCGCTTCCCCGCGCTTCGCCGCCTCCATGAACTCGTTCTCAAGATGGAAGTCCTCCCTTTCAAGCATCCTCACTTCAAAGACGGCCATCTGTCCGAAGGGACCCACTGCGGACATGGGATAGTCCTTCTCGACATTTCGGAACAGCTCCATCGCGCCGGCGTAATTGCGCTCGAAGATGCGTTTCTGTCCCTCGATGGCCAGCCACACCAGCTCCTCGCTCTGTTCGAACGCGAACGAAGAGGTGCTTAAAAACAGGGAAAAGAGAACTAAAATGAGAAAAGGGATGCGCCGCATAGGCGGTTGGCTTAACACTTCGGCGATATCAAATCAACGGTGTAGGAAGCCCAAAACACTCGGGGCCAAAAGCATGTTTATGGGCCTTAAGTTGGGCATCGGCACGCCCATCTGCCAGAAAATGCGCCGCGCCACCTCGAGCGTAAGCGCGGGGTGCGTTCCCGGCCTGAAATGCGTGGCCAAACGCATGATGAAGTCCTGTCTGGTTGAGGCCGAGACGTTTTTCCACTCCTCGCCCCACATGTCGTTCAGGTTCGAATCCACCTCGCTTATGAAGGACTGGACCTCCACTCCCTCAAGAAGCGTCTCTCTGGGCACGTAGTAGCCCATGATCTGCGGCTGCGGGTGGACCGGCATCGTTATCTGCTCCTGCGTCACGATGCGGAATTGCCCCTTGTGCGGCGCGGTCTGGACCTTCAGCTCGTCCACCTTGACGGCCAAGTCCGTCAACGCATTGAAGAACGGCGAGATGTCCATCGGGCTTCGCGGCGTGGGGACGGTCGAACCGATCATTGTGAGCGAGAGCGTGCGTCTGAAGGGTTCGGACCCTTCGGGCTGATTCTCCGCCGGAACGATGCTCTCGCCCGCGCGCCAGAGCGGCCGGCGCTCGACCCTGATACCGTGGCCGTTTTTCACTTCCACCTTCGCGTAGTCCTGAAACAATTTATTGCCGTAAACGCCCTGTATCCTCTTTTGCACGCGGGCGATGTAATCGTTCAGGTCAACGGGATTTCCCGTCTTGTCAACGGTCGGAAGCGCTATCGCCACGAGGTCTCCACCCATCTGCGTGATGACCGGCCTGTCGATGTTCCTCGCCTTCGCAACCCAGAAGAACTGGTCGAAGAGCCCCCAAAAGCTCGAATCGGTCTCGTCAACCGGATAGGCAAGCGAGAAGGCCTTGAAAGAATCTATCTCGGCGACGATCATGTGCACTCTGGGCTCGGGGCGCAGGGAGACGTCCTCGAAAAAATAATACTCAAGACGTTTAGAGCCGTCGTCCAAGGTTATCTGCTGTATCCATTTCGAGAAGAGATGATTTCTGGGATTCGTGCGGGCGATGTCGCCTATAGTGAAAACTATGGTGAACCACTCGACCGCCTCTTTGAGCGAAGCGACCGCCGCTTCTTTCTCGTCATCGCCCCGCGCGTCCAAGACAGAGTCTATCGCGGAGATGATCTTTCCGCGCGCTATCGTGAAGAGAAGCCCGAAGTTGTGTGCGTAGCGCGGGTGGAACGCCAGCTTTCCCTGCGCCGCGGGCGTCATGGACCTTTCGTCCATAGGCGAGCGGTACTCCGCCGGCGGAACGTATCCCATACCTATGCGGAGCCCCATCTGGAGACGCTCGTAGCCGGTCATGTCCGGATAGGTCGGCAGGTCGGCGGCGTTGAAGACGCTAAGCCCGCCGTACATCGCCGCCACTCCAAACTTCTCCGGACCCTCCTTCTCTATCAAGGTCGTGCCTACCGCAAGAAGGCGAAGCGACTCTTCAATGTAGGTGATGATCTGGTTCTGCAAGCCCAAGATCATCTGCCTGTCGCCGGACTTGAGGATCTCCTCCACCTCGAGCCCCAAGGTGGAAAGGGTCATGAACATGCTCGTCGCGTCCGGCTCGAAGTTCGCCAAGAGCCGCGGATCGAAATCGTACTGCCGCTGCATCTCCGGATGGCGAAGCATATACTTTATTTCGTGGGCGAAACGGCGCATGGAACAGGATATTTCGTGCGGGCCGACGTTGATCGCCAGAAATGAAGTGCCTTCGGGGTTCTGCGAGACATGGCGTATCCCGAACTCCTTTTGCAACCACTGGAGCACCGAGTATCTGAAGGCGGTCCCCAGATGTCCACTGGGGTCGAGCTTGTTGGCATCGGTCATGTTTATGTTCACACGGAGCATGGAACCGTGGCCGACGCGGAACAGGAGATTTTGCAACCGTTCCAGCCCCAAGAGAGAGAGCGAGCCGTTGTCGAAGTAAGGCGATTGCAGATTATGGACCAAAAGATGGACACGTTCCTTGACCTGCCTTAGCCGGTCCAGAACGTCGTCCGTGACGTCGGATGCGGAAATGGAGGCGAGGAATACGAGGAGGTCCTTCACGTCTATCATCTGGCCCGTGAGCCACGTCCGAAAAGGAGAAGAGGACGTCTCGTACTTGTGCCACGTCGAATAGGAAACGCCCGTGAAGTTGAGATCGTCGGACTCCTGCCCCATGGTCTCGCCATCGGTCAAAAGACCTTCAACGCGCACTTCCACGCCTTCTCCTGTAGGACGGATCGGACCCGGCATTATTCTCTCCTGATCAGAGGTATCATCGACGTATCGGCCGAAAAGTTGCTTAAAATCGCTTTCAAAGGTTGCATGTGGGGCAGAAAACGGGTAAAATCGCGGTCACCTGCAGGAGGATTGATGGCTGCTACAGCCGCGTTTCATATACAGATTTTGTCTTCGGACACTGCGCTTCAGAGGGCCTTGAGCGATACTTTGGTCCATGTATATCCGGGTCTCAAGTTCTCCACGACGGCCAAGGAGGCGGATCTCCAGAAGAACGGCTCCGACCTTATCATCGTTGACGGCACGTCCCTGCCGAAAGAGCGGCTTGAAGCGGTGTTGAGCCATCTCCCTGACAAGCCGGTGCTCATAATCGTTCCTGAAGCGGGGCCCGTTAAGAACTATCGCCATCTGCTTTCGGGCAGGCGCGAACTCATCGCAAAGGCGGACCTTTCGGGGCTCCCCCTGATACAGGCGATCCATCATCTAAGGGAGCGCCAGCAGCTCCATGAACAGCTCCAGAAAACGGCGCACCGCCTGAAGGACGTGAGCATTCGCGACGAGCTGACCCGCCTATACAACCACCACCACTTCGGCGAACTCTTGGAGCAGGAGACGAAGAAATCGGCGCGCTACGGCAGGCCCCTTTCGCTGATAATACTCGACCTCAAGAACTTCGCGTACATCAATGAGGCCTACGGCCACGCCGAAGGGGACAAGATACTGGCAAAAACGGCGAACATCATACGCCAGACCGTGCGCGAGGTGGATATACCGGCGCGCTTCGGCGATAACGCATTCGCGGTCATATTACCCGAATCGGACATCAATGCGGCCGTTCGCGTCGGCGAACGGCTGACGGAGGCGTTGGAGACCGTCAAACGCAATCATGAGAAGGCGGAGCAGAAGATGTCGGTCTGCGTCGGAGTCTCGTCTCTCTCGAACGAGAACGAAACGAAGGAGAGAATTCTTCGCGCCGCGCTTGCGGCACTGGCCGAATCGAAGAAGAAGGGCTCGATATGCGCGGACGGCGATCCGGCCTCTGAAAACAAAGAGATACGCGAGAACAGGCAGCTCATAGAGCTGCTCCACGAAAAATTTCTGGCGATCGGACACGAAGCTGAACGGAGCGCGTTCCAGTCGGCCCTCAAGGTGATAAACGAGATCCCGTTCCAGAGAAAACAGCTCATAGTCCATTCGGAGAGGGTCGCCTTCTTCGCAGAACGGCTGGCGAACAAGCTGGGCCATACGAACGGTTCCGGACAGGTCATTCACCGCGCCGGGCTTCTCCACGACATAGGCAAGCTGGCTATCGATCCGGCCATCCTCAACAAGAACGTCAAGCTCTCGATCGAGGAAACGGATATCCTCCATCTTCATCCCGTGTTTGGAACAGAGATACTGGAGAACGTCTCCTTCCTCGCGCAGGAGCTCGAGTGCGTGCTGAACCATCACGAACGCGTTGACGGAAAGGGATATCCCGCGGGCAGGAAAGGGGCGGACATTCCGCTCGGCGCGCGGATCATAAGCATTTCGGAGGCGTGGGACACCATGACCTCCCCGCAGCCGTACAGGACGACTCCTCTTACGCTCGACAACGCGCTTTCCGAACTGAAAAAGAACGCCGGCAAGCAGTTCGACCCTGAACTTGTCGAACTGTTTTCGTCGCTGATCGCCGGATAGAAAGGAAGAAAGATGCCCCCAGCAGTGAAGATCGCAAAGAGAGAGCCGATAGACTACGGAAAGGACATTCTCGCGGTGCTGCTCTTGGTCATCGCGGTCTTCGTCGTCCTGTGCCTCGTGTCATATCATCCGGCGGACCCGGCCCTTAACTCCATGTCCAACGTGAAGCAGATAAAGAACTTGGGCGGGGTCGTCGGCGCCTACACGGCCGACGTTCTGCTCACCGTGTTCGGCATCAGCGCATACGTCGTCGCGGTCATGCTCTTCGTCATGAGTCTTCTGCAGCTCGTCGGCAGGAAGCTCAAGCTCCGCGTGCGCGAGGTCATCTTCTATTTCATGCTTTTGGTCTCTGCCTCCGCCCTCTTCCACCTTCGCTTTGAAAGTCTCGATATCCGCGGCCACGCGGTCGCCGGAGGCGGCATGATAGGCGGCCTCATGGGCGAACTCCTCGTCGGTTATCTCAACCGAACGGGCGCGGCCCTCATTTTATCGGCGGCGGTCCTTTTGTTCTTTATGCTCTCAACGCACATCACTCTCGTCGATATGGGAGATGCGATCTACGCCGTTTCCAAATGGCTCTCCAAATTCGTCGGCAGGGCCGCGGTCTTCACATGGGGCCGCCTCTTGATCTGCCTGAAAAAGGTCCCGCCGTTCTTCGCAACGCTCTTCTCGATAAGCAAACAGATAGCCGCGCGCGCCGACCGCACCGACAAGGGGGTTGCGATTTCAAGACCCGCCTCCGGCCTTCCCGAAGAGAGAGCGAAAAACGACGATGACGTCGTCGATATCGAGCCGATACGCACTGCGAAGGTCGTTCCGCTAAGGCCTGTTACTGCAGCTTCGGCGGCGACGGCCGGCGACGGGGCGGGTCCGAAGATACTGGCGCGCGCAGACGCAAAGACGCGCAAAAGAGGCGACGACCAGTTAAAGTTCCACCAGATAAGCTACGAGGGTTTCACGCCGCCTCCCGCATCGCTTCTCGACGCGCATGAGAAACCCAAGGTCGAGATAGACGAGGAGGCCCTGAAAAAGCAGTCGCAATATCTCGAAAAGAAACTTCTGGACTTCGAGGTCGAAGGCAAGGTCACGGCCATCCATCCCGGGCCCGTCATCACGATGTACGAGTTCGAACCGGCGGTGGGCACGAAGATCAACCAGATATCGAACCTCGAGGACGACCTTGCGCTGGCGCTGGGAGGAAGGTCCGTCCGCGTCATCACGCACATCCCCGGCAAGGCGGCGGTCGGCGTGGAGGTCCCCAACCGCGACCGCGAGATAGTCACGCTTAAGGAGATCATCACCTCCTCGAACTTTGAAAAATCCGCATCGAAGCTCACGCTGGCGCTCGGCGCCTCGACCGACGGCCGCCCCATGGTGACCGACCTCACAAAAATGCCGCATCTTCTCGTGGCCGGAGCCACCGGCTCGGGAAAGAGCGTTGCGATCCACTCCATGATCACGAGCATACTTTACAAGTCCTCTCCGGAAGACGTCCGGTTCATACTTGTCGACCCAAAGATGCTCGAGCTTAGCCCCTACGACGGCATCCCCCACCTGCTCCTCCCCGTCGTGACGAAACCCAAGCAGACCATTCAGGCATTGCGCTGGGCGGTAAAGGAGATGGAACGCCGTTACCGCCATCTTGCTGCCTGCGGCGCGAGGAACATTCTGGGATACAACGATAAGATCAAGAACAAGGAGATCGAGCTCGTGAGCCACGAGGAGGCCGAGCGTCTTATCGCGGAGAACAAGGAGGCCGTCGCCCACACCGGCGCCCTGCCCTACATCGTGATAATAATCGACGAACTGGCCGACCTCATGATGACCGCGGGCCAGGAAATGGAAGAGACGATCACGCGGCTTGCGCAGATGGCGCGCGCCGCCGGCATCCACCTGATACTCGCCACGCAGAGGCCCTCCGTTGACGTCATCACGGGGCTCATCAAGGCGAACTTCCCCGCGCGCATAGCGTTCAAGACGAGCGCGAGGCACGATTCGCGCACGATACTCGACGCGATCGGCGCGGAGACGCTCCTAGGCGCGGGCGATATGCTCTTCATGACCCCTTCGGGCGGCAACCTCATTCGCATACACGGCTCGCTCGTGACCGAACCGGAGGTCTCACGCATAGTCGCCCACTTGAAGCAACAAGGACAGCCGTCGTACAACGAGTCGATACTTTCCGCGCCGGCCGAATCCGGCGCGGGCGCGGAAGAGTTTGACGACATGGACGAAGAGGTATATGACAAGGCGATCGCGCTGGTCGCGGAAACAAAGCAGGCCTCGATCTCCATGATCCAGCGGCGGCTGCGCATCGGCTATAACCGCGCCGCAAGGATGATCGAGCGGATGGAATCGGAAGGGATAGTGGGGCCCGCCGACGGAAGCAAGCCGCGCGAGGTGCTTGTCTCCAATGTCGAGAGAACGGCCTGAACGAACCCGTGAAAATTAAATTTCTAATTACTTTGTTTCTTATTGTTTCCCTTCCCTCTTTTGCAAAAGAGGGCGCGGTGCAGCCGAATACCGAGGCCATCCAGGGCGTCTATCAGTCCATCCCCGATATCGCGGCCGACTTCACGCAGCAGACCTACGTCGCGCTGATAGAAAAGACCGTCTCGAAGAACGGCAAGTTCTATTTCAAAAAGGGCGGAAAGCTCCGCATCGAATACAAGGACGAAGAGGAGCGCAACTACGTCTCCGACGGCGCGACGCTCTGGATATATACGCCCGGAGACGCGGCCAGCATGCAAACCTACGAGATCTCTGAAGAGACGGTCCCGAAAGAGGCGCTTTCTTTCCTCTCCGGTTTCGGAAAACTGGACAAGGAGTTCGTCGTGGCGGCATCGAAGGCGTTCACGGATGTTCCGGAAGGATTCACTGCTTTACATCTCAAGCCGCTGGGCAAAAAGGCGCAGTACAAGAGCTTGGACACCCTCTTCAACAGGGAACATCTCTTGGTCAAGCTCAAGATCCACAATCTTTCGGGAAATGTCACCGATTACAACTTCACGAACATCAGGACCGGCGTGGGACTCAAGGACAACTTCTTCTCGCTGGGTTCCGGCAAGGCCACCCCCGACACGCTGCCGGAAAAAGATATACCCCCACCCAAAAAACGCTAATTCCTTGGTGCATTGGCCCTTATGGCCAAGCTTAGGTAGTCGCCGTCCTCGCGGAACATGACCTTTAGCTTTACGAGCTTATTAAGGACCCTTTTTATCTCCCTTTCATTCCACTTCGGAAAGCGCTTCTTGATCTCATCGAAGCTCTTATACGAATCGCAGAAAAGGTAGAG
>DYJF01000035.1:0-386 GCA_020723205.1 Bdellovibrio sp. | reverse complement strand
GGGCTTCGCGTTCGAGTTTGACGGTTTTGATATCTTCAACGCTCGAATCACTTTCATCTGCGCAATCACGAAAATCCTCAATGATAAGGCATGTTCCAATGTCATAGAACGACAGCAGCTTTCTATTATCCATCAGCGAATGATGATAGTCGCGATCCCATCTGGCCATCCTCTTTTCAAGAGACGCGTATTTCCGAGTCCTCGCCCTCGAACTGTAGACATGTATAGAAGGGGTAAGATTTCCGGCGATCTCCTTGGGCAATAATCTCTTGAACGTCCCATCGGGCCGAATATTGAATATTCCATATCTTAAAGGGTACTTATAGACAGGTATCCCATACAGCAAGCGAAAGTCCTGCAGGTAATATGGGGGACGGTATGCCGAT
>DYJF01000034.1 GCA_020723205.1 Bdellovibrio sp. | reverse complement strand
TTTCGCCGGTTCTTTATCACACGGAAAAGATCAAGGAGCTTCTCTCGAAGGATACGGCCTCGCACCTTTCCGACATAGAGCTCCTTATGAGCGACGCCTTTTTCTCGCTCGCGTTCCATTATGCCTACGGCGCCGTAGATGCGCAAAGCGGCAGGGTCCGCTGGTTCGAGCCGGGGGCCTCCGAGAAGCTCAAGATCGCGGCGCAGACGATGATAAATACCGGAAACGTGGAAGGTCCATTAAGAGCCCTTCTTCCCAAGAATCCGGCGTATGGAACTATGAAAAAGGAGCTCTCCCGATACGAGGATATGTCGGGCAAGACGGAACCGAAGCAGGTCCCGGGGCTGAACAAGGGGCAGAAGATAAACCCGGGCGACGAGGACGAACGCATCCCGCTCATCAGGGAGCGGCTTGGGGTCGTCAAAAAGGTCGCCGCGAACGAGCAGTTCAATCCGAACATATATGACGGCGAGCTCGAACAGGCGGTCATCAAGTTCCAGCGGGAGAGCGGGCTTCTGGACGACGGCGTGATCGGCTATCGCACGGTGGACGCCATGAACATCACCTTTGAGCAGCGCGTCTGTACTCTCAAGATCAATCTGGACCGGCTGCGCGCGCTCGCCAATATATTCGAAGAGCCCAGAAGGGTCGTGGTAAACATCCCCGCGTTCTGGCTCGAAACGTACGAGAACGGGAACCTCGTGCTTGATATGAAGGTCATAGCCGGCATGGTGAAGCGCAAGACGCCGGCCCTTTCGAGCGAGATGGACCATCTCATATTCAGTCCCAAGTGGTACGTGCCCGACACGATCTTCTACGAGGACAAGCTGCCGCATATCAGGAAGGACCCGTCATATTTGAGGCGCCACGGAATGAGGGTGTACTCGAAGGAGGGGGGAGAGGTTGATCCCGGATCCGTAGACTGGACGCAGTTCCAGTCGAAGCATGTTCCGTACCGCGTGGTCCAGGGCTCCGGCGACGCCAACGCGCTCGGTCGCGTGAAGTTCAAGTTCCCGAACCGGTACGACGTGTATCTGCACGATACGCCGCAGAAGAACCTGTTCAAGAACGCGCAGCGAAGCTTCAGCTCCGGCTGCATCCGCATAGAAAAGCCGGTGGAACTGGCATCGCTTCTTCTGAAGGATAAGCCGGAGTGGAACGAGGAGAAGATAAAGGACGCGATGGGAAGGAGCTACGAACAATTTGTGCCGCTTCCACGCACCATGCCGATACATATCATCTACATGACGGCATGGGTCGATAAAAGCGGCACAGTTCAGTTCAGGGACGATATATACGGTCGCGACGGCGCCTACAAAAAGCTCTTATGCGATTGATCTAGGCGTCCGTATTTTCCGTCTCTTCAGGGTCCCGCGTGTAGATGGCCCTCGTGTTCTCGGTGTCCCACACCTCTACCGATTCGACGGGGAGCCCGTAGCCGGTGGCGCGCGTGTAGATCAGGCGCGCCAGGTTCTCTTCCGTCGGGTTCTCGTGCATCACATAAACGCGCTCGTTGAGTGAGTTCAGGGCCGGAAGAAGCGGGTCCGTGTTGCACAGGATGAGGGAGTGATCCAGGTCGTTCGTGATCCACGAGCCGATCGTTTCTTCGACCTTGGTCTTGGGATAGACCTGCCCGCGCTCGTTCAAGGTAGTGTTCTGTAGTGTGAGGATGACGGTGGCGGAGTGGCCGTGGACTTGGGACGGTTTGCCTGTCTCTCCCAGGAGACGGTGGCCGTAACACAGATTGAACGTCTGTGTGGTACAGTGCATGCGATCCCCCTTTCACGTTGATAATAGCGCAACAGCGCTTGTGTTTCTTTCGGGGCGGCCCTTCACAGCATCCGTTGGTCCGTATATAGCATAAATAAAAAAATTGGGGAAGCCGAAATTCGTATGGTATAGTGCGTCCCGAATGCTGGTGTTCGTTTTTTTATGCGCCGCAGGTTTTCTCGCCGGCTTCATCGATTCGGTGGCTGGCGGAGGAGGGCTGATCACTCTGCCGGCCCTGATAGCCGTGAATCTGCCGCCGCACATCGCGCTGGGCACCAACAAGTTCCAGTCGATGTTCGGGACCTCATTTGCGCTTGCCAACTTCACGCGCAAGGCGAAGGTTGTCTGGAAGATAGCCGCCGTCGGGATACCGTTCGCGCTTGGAGGGTCGGTCATCGGCGCGAAGCTTGCGCTTTTTGTGCCCGCATCCGCACTGGCAAAGATAATCGTGGTCCTGATTCCGCCCCTTGCCCTGTTTGTCTTCTTTTGCGGCAAGGTCCCCCTCATAAGTGCCGGACACTTACGGGAGTCGAAGGTCAGCTTGTGGATCATGACCCCTCTGGCGTGCCTGACGATAGGTACTTATGACGGCTTTTTGGGGCCGGGGACCGGGACCTTTTTGATACTGGCCCTCGTGTTCTTCTCCAACATCTCTCTTTTGCACGCCAGCGCCACGGCAAAGACGTTTAACCTTGTTTCGAACGTCGGCGCGTTCGTGATCTTTCTGGTGAACGGCCAGGTCTATTTGCCGTATGCGATGGCGATGGCAGGTTTCAACATACTGGGCAACATCATCGGCAGCCACTTTGCGATAAAGCACGGCAGAGAGTTCATACAGAGGGCGCTTCTCGTCTCGCTCACGCTTCTCTTCATCTATCTTATCTGGAAATATTTCTAGTTCTTGGAGGGTCCGAAGATTGCCTTCGACCAGTACTTGATCCACTTTGCGCGCGGCCAGATGTCGGGCGGCATCCCGTTATCTCTGGGCCAGCTGTCAACGATCCATTCTTGGGGTTCTCCATAGCTCTTATCAAGAAGGAGCACGGCGACATGGACACTTTTCAGTATGCGTGACGGCAGTTCAAAGATCGCCGTCTCGGCCGGCATGTCATGATACATGAGAAGCCCCCGCTGCATGAGGGCCTCGATAAAACCCTTCGTCGTCCACGCCTCGTTCACGCAATCCTGCTGGCCTTCGGCCTCTTTCACGCGGAGCCGGCCCTTATGGTCCATCATCACCTGCTGGGCGTTCGTTATGACGTCGTTCCCGGCCAGGCCCCCGACATCGCCGGCAGTGCCGGTCTTGGGTCCCACGATCATTTCGAATCGCGACACAGCGTCCGACAGTGCCTCTCGTTCCAATGTTGCCCGCATGCCGGCTTCAAAGGTGTCCTGCGAATGGCAGACCTTGGCGTCATTGTGGAGGTCCAAAAGCGGATCCACGATCCAGTCCCACTCCTCGCAGTCGACAGCGACCTGACGGGATCTTTGGACGAACCCCCCATAGAGGAATACATCGAACTGAATTTTTTTCATGCACCCAACCTTCATTATATGTATCGGCCGCGACCGCAATAAGTTACCGCAGAGTTCTCAAATATCGTACACAGATGTGTACGTGCTGAACTGTCAATATTTTGCCGAAAGAGGGCAAAATTACTATTTTGAAGATCGGGCCTTTTAAAATCACATCATAAATCAGGACATTAGGGCTGCGGATGTGCGGTTTTTATGGTATATTAATTGCTGAAAACAAGGGGTGGAATATGAGGAGGAGCTTTATGAAGAAACTATCGATCGTCACCGCCGTCGCCGCCGTGGTTTTTGCGTCATTTTTGATGCTTGCGAATCTTGGCTGCGAGAAGGATTCGGCCCTCGGTCCTCAGATCGATGAGGCAGTCGGCGAAGACGGCGGGGTTGCCGGAGGAGGTACGGGCGGGGGCAGTGTGGCGCCCGGGGAAGAAGTGATCAACGTGCCCCGCATAAATCTTCCCATAGGCAATTTGTCGGTCGATCTGGAGCCGTATCAACCGCAATCCCAGCAGCAGATCGATCCTTCCAAGCTCCCGAAACTGGAATTGCCGGAGACGATTCCCGGAGGGCTTGAGCAATATAAACCGCAGCCGAGGGTCGTCATAGATTTCAACGCGGTACCGAAAATTGGAAAGGAATTGGTCGCCAATCTTGGCAGTTTGGACGATATGCCCGGCATGATAGTGGTCAACACAGGTCCGGTGGAGGTCTACAAGAAGGACCCGAACGACCAGTGGCAGATCGTCACCGGCAAGTATGTCAGCGGCAAAATGCTCGATGGTCAGACGCCTTTCAACGTCCTCACGATCGACAAGCTGGTCCTCGCAACGAAGAAGGAGAGGAACCTCAAGCTGAAGATCATGGGCGAACCCGTCGATCATGCCTTTGAGATAGACATCGGAGGGAAGGTGGTGAGCAGCGGATGGAAGATGAAGCCCCAGAACGTTCCGGGAGAAAAGGGATATGATCTGCAACTTTTGATTCCGGATGCGGGGGTTTACGGGGAAGCGAAGAATCTGGATATCCTTATCGCAGACGCCGTGACCGGCGCAGTCAATGCGGTTCGCTTCAAGTCGATAGTCTACGAAGGTGCGTGCGAGTATTACGGAGGAATAACATTGAACGGCCAAGGACAGTCTGCGGACCCGCACCGCATAGATAAAGGGTACGAGTTCTGGGTGGCGGTGAAGGACGGCGGGTGGGGCAAGCTTACGTGGACGGTCGAGGATGAGGTGGGTTGGTATCGCCCCAACCAGCCGGAAACGGAGTGGATAAATATGAGAAATTGCGGTTCGTTGAAGAACGTTGCTTTGATCAACGCCAAACAGAACACGTATTACGGCGGTCGCTTGTTCTCGGTGAAGACCGACACCGATTACCCGGATTGCATTTATAATGCTTCGATGAGCGAGCTTGAGAGTATCTTCGAAGGTCAATATGGCGGGTCGGAACTTGAAAGGATCACGATCCGAGTGAAAGACGAGTGCGGCTATACGGGAATGAAGCAATTCATCTATATGCTGGATTATCACGATCCCTATGACCAAGATATCATGGACGTGGTTTCGTGTTCAGAAAAACGCTATAAACCTTCTCAATTATGCGACGGCAAGTTCTAGTTTTGGTCGGCTTGAACGCAAAAAAATCCCGCACAACGTGCGGGATTTTTTTGCGGGAACGGCCCTAGGCCGTGGGTAGCATCGTCATCAGCTGCTTTGCGTGCTCGCGCTCTTCCATTACAAGGTGCTCTATGTTGATGCGGCGCCACGCCTCCGGAAAGACCTTCTCGAACGCGGCGTAGAATTCCGCCATCTTCTCCTCCTGATCGATGGCGTACTTTATCATCTCTCTTTCGGTCGTATCGGACGGCGGCGGGTTCAGGAAGATCCCCCTTCTTTTGAGCTCCGATTCGAAGAGCTGCATGGTCGCCTCATCCAAGTAGAAGGGGAGCCAGCGGAAATAGATGTTCTCGAACGTCTTCTTGTGGCGTATTTCGTCCTCGACCAATTTTCTGCAGAGGTCCTTCACGCCCTGATTCACGGCGCGGCTGCCGAGAAGCTCATAGAACTTTCGTCCCTCCTCTTCCAGTATGATGCTAAGCTGCAGGACATGGCGGAGGTGCAGTTTCCCGTGCGGCGAGCCGGAGGGCATGGAATCCATGGCCGGCTCCTCGAGCCATCTTGATCTGCTGATGAAAAGAAGCGAGAGGGCCGCCGTCCCGAAGAATATGCCGGAGAGATAGACCACCGCGTCTCCCAAAAGCGGCGAGAGCTTTTGCATGAAGTCCGTGATTATCAGCACGACGAACGAAAGCAGCGTAGCTATGATGATGAGAAAGGGATACGCCTTCTTGAGCCGCCGCATGAGCGGATAGAAGATGATCGTCCATGCGATGGGTATCAGGAACGCCACCAGCCACTTGATGAAATAGCTCGAATAATATGTTGTTTCCATGGCCCTCTTATACCTCATGCGAAAAAAAGCGTCCAACGAATATTTCAGGATGCGGCGGACGCCAAGCGCGCCCTAAAATCTGTTTTCAAACGCGAAGAAAAGCACTATCATCCGCGTCTCAACGGGAGGGACCATGAAGAAGATCGCGATAGCATGCATAGTACTTGCGGCGTTCGTGACGGCGGGATGCGGCGGCAAGAAGGAGCCGCAGGCGGCGAACGAGAAGGAGCTTACGCTTGGCGTCGTGCAAAAGGAGATTAGGCCCGGCATGTCGCAGGCGGACGTGGCGGAGGCGCTGGGCTCTCCCAATATCGTCACGAAGGATTCCGCCGGCAAGGAGACGTGGATCTACGACAAGATCGCGAGCGAGGCCTCCTATTCCACCAGCGGCGGCTACTGGACGCTTATCCTCTTCGGGATGTCCGGCCAGCAGGGGACGAGCCGGACCACGCAGCGCACGCTCACCGTCGTGATAAAGTTCGACAAGAGGAGCAATGTGGAGACCCTTTCATATCATGCGAGCAAATTCTAAGGACGCCCCGTTATGAGAAAAGTCTTCATCCCGTTCGTTGTTTTTGTTTCGCTGGCCGCGTGCTCGTGGTTCCAGCCGAAACCGCAGCAGACGCAGCTTCAGATACGCGAATATCAGACGCGCGCGTTCGACACGAAGAACACGAAGCTCGTGATGAAAGCTGTGCTGGGTGTCCTTCAGGACGAAGGGTTCATAGTGAAGAACGCCGATTCCGATCTGGGCTTCATCTCCGCATCCAAAGAGACCGATCTGGGCGGCGCGCCTATCTTCTGGGGGACTAAGGACAGCGAGCCGGCGCGGTACAGGAAGACCTCGGTGATAGAGACCACCGCCAACGTCAGCGAGTTCGGCAGCCAGTGCAGGGTGCGCATGAATTTCATGAAGAAGATACTCGACAACACCGGTGCCACTATGGAAGTGGACCAGATCACCGACGCGAAGTTCTATCAGGATTTTTTCTCAAAAGTCGACAAGGGCCTCTTCCTGCAAAAAGAGAAGCTTTGAGCGTTCGATAAAAAAGGGGACGCTTCTCTTTTCAAGAGGAGCGTCCCTTTTCTTTTTTTTGAATCGCCCTTGGCCTATTTCTTGGGCGGTTTAGGTTTCCTGTCGGGAGATGCGCCCGGTCCGCCCTTCGCTCCCGGAGGATTTTCCCAGTTCGTTCCCGGTCCCCCCGCTTTTCCCGGAGGGTTGTTGTCGCGGTCCTTGGGCGGCTTGCCGGGGGGCGGCGGAGGTATCGCTCCTGCGCCCGGTCCGCCAGCGGGCCCGGGGGGATTGTATCGGCACTTGGGGTGGGACGGATGCTTATTGCAGAACTTGTGCTCCTTGTGATGCTTGGGCGGCGGCCCTTTTACGTCGGGACTCGCTCCCGGCCCGCCCGCCGGTCCCGGAGGGTTCTCCCAGTTCGTTCCCTGTCCGCCCGCCTTGCCCGGCGGGTTGTTATCCTTGTCGGCCGCGTAACAGTTCACCGCCACAACGGCGGCAAATGCGGCCGCGAGGATAACCACGCATGACCTCGCAAAATATCTCTTCATGGCCCCTCCTTTTTATCCCCTGTCGAAGCCCGGCCTTTCCATCTCTACGAAATAGGCGGCTGGGTTTTCGATATACGCCTTGGTGTCCACTAAGACTGCGCGATGAGATCTTTCCTCGGCGATCATCTTCTCGGCGAACTTCTTTTCCATCGGGTCCGTCGCGGAACCGAACTGTTTTTCATAGAACGCGACGGCCTTCGTCTCGAGATCTATTCCCACGTCGAGAGCTTCAAGATCGCTCGTGTCTGCCTTCGTGGCGGTGTGATGTTTCGAAGCGAGGTCCTTGAAGATCGTGTTTATCGGTGCGTGGGCCTCCTTTATCTTCGTCCAGTCGTCGTTCCACTTTGAACCGGTGACAAGCGAATCGTATATCATTTTGATGCGATCGACGTGGACCGCCTCGTCCTTCGCGAGCATCGCGAATATCTCCCGTCCCAGCGTGTTCCCGCAAGTGTTGGCCGCCTTGTCGTAGAACGCCTTCCCTTTTTTTTCCATCTCCATAGCGGTTTTTAAAAGCTCAACGGAGTTAGACATGATACCGCCTCCTTTCAAAATACGTGTCCTAAGTCCATATAGAACGCGTTTCCCTCCGGTGTAAAGCCGTAATCGAACACTATGATGGTCGAGAGGTTCCACGCGAGGCGAAGGCCCAAGCCCCCGTCCAGTTTCCAGTCATTGAGGGTTATGCCGCCGTTGTTCTCAAAGGTGCGGCCGGCGTCGAAGAAGGGCACCGCTTCGAGTTTGATGCGCTGCTTGAATATCTCAAACTCGATGAAACTCCAGCGCAGCTCCATGTTGGAGAGAAGCGAAACCGGGCCGATGAAGCGGTCCTGCTTGTAGCCGCGGAGAGTCCTTAGGCCGCCCAAGCCCTGCCTGTCGCGTTCGGTGAAGGCGTAGGTATCCATCGAATAGAAGGGGACGTCGCCAAACTGCCATTCGTAGAGGAACCGTCCCGCGAGAACGATCTGCTGCGTCTTGAACTTGAGAAGCGTTCCATAACCGGAGATCGTGGTCGCAAGGCGGCCGTAGTTGAGCGAAGAGCCCAAAAATTTAGGCGACAGCTCCATGACCGCCTGCGCCAGTATCCCCGACGAAGGGTCCGGTTCGAAGTTCCGCGTGTCGAAACTGACGCCAAGCTTAACGTAGTTGTCGAACCCGCCGTTGCAGCCCTTGGCCCGGCCGGAATTGCAGTCGTCTCGGAGATGCGTGGGGAGCTCAAGCGCGCCGTTCACCGTGTCGCCGGTATAGTCGCCTATCCAGTTGTAGGCGACGCGGAAACCGAAGAGCGGCCTGACAAGCCCGCCCAAGAGGTCGTATTCAGCGCTCCCCTGAAAGTTGAACCTTGAAAGTTTGTACAGGTCGTATTTTGCGTACGTCTGTCCGGCCACTATCTGGTTCAGCGCGTCCTGATATGCGTCCAAACTGCCGAAGACCTGCCCCGTGCCCGGGAAAGTCAGGTTGAGTCCGTCGTTCGCTATGCCGAAATAGTTCATGACCGGATTGTGCAGGAACTCCGCCTCGCCGCGCACGCGCCAAGGTGTGTCGAAGATGTAGGGCTGGTCCAGATAGGCGACGAAGTCGTAGACCTTCTTGGTCGTGACGTACGCCGCGACCGCGATCTGCTGCCTGTAAGGGGCGTAGCGAAAGAAGGGACTCTCCTTCGAGCCGTTGTCGTAGAAGTTGACCATTGCGCCCAAATTCACGCCGGTGTCGGGATCGACGCCGATGATGGGCATCGGCGTGATGTAGCGGTGCTCTTTTTTGTGCTTCAGAAGGAGATCGGGTTGCGGATGTTTGTGGCGCGCGAAATCAGGAGGCGGAATGTCGGGAGGAAGCCCTGCCTCCGCCTTCGGCCCTTCCGTCTCCCACGCTTTTACCTCGGTGTCGGTGGTGATATCGTCGAGCGCCGACGCGCCGAAGGAATGGAACAGAAGGGCGCACGTAACGGTTGAAAAAAAAAGTCTTCGCAGCATGAGAGGCCCGCCCTAGTTCGCCAGATAATAGTCTATCGTTGAGACGACGCGGACCTTCTTCTCTATCTGGCGCGCCTGATAATCATAGGGAACGCCTTCGACGGATTCCGCCGAGGAAGAGCCGTCCCTCGCCTGTATGGAGAATATCCCCTGGCTCGCGCGCCTGATGGATCTTACCTTGCTTCCCGAATCGGCCGCGAACTGTTCCGCCGCCTTGCGCGCGTTCTTCGTGGCCTCCGCGATCATTTCGGGTTTTATATCGTTGAGCTTGGTGAACATGTACGTGGGGCCGTTGTCGTCCACGAGCACCAGCCCTTTCTTGATGAGGTCGCCGGTGCGCTCGCTGATCGCCTTGATCTTGGCTACGTCGTTCGATCTGACCGTAACTGAATAGTTCATGATGAAACGGCTCTGTTCGGCGCGCTCCGATCGCCACTGCTGCGCCATGAGGTCGATGACGTTCATCTGGCTGCCGGAGAGTTCCTCGTCCTTCACGTCCTGTCCCTTGAGGAACGAAAGCAGGTCCTTCTTCTGCCGTTCGATGTTGTCCTGCACTTCGGAGAGCACGTCGCCGGTCGCCGCTATCTTGATGTTCCATACCGCAAGGTCGGCCGAGACGTCCTTTTCAGAGAGCCCCTTTACCGTCACGTACCTGTCGCCCATCCTGCTCATGTAAAAACCGTCGCCCACAAAGTAGCCCGCGCCAAGAAGACCCAAGCACACGATGACGGCGACACCGATGAAGATGTAGATCTCTTTGCGTCCTATTTCCATATTTCCCCCTTTGATTTCTTGAAGCTCTACAATGGCCTTAACTTTTCATCAAGACAAAATGAAACAAACACCTGCCCCCCCCCTGTGTCGCCGGCGGGCACGTTTCTAATACTCCTTGACCTTTGGCGCGACAAAGTATTATCGAGTCGCAAACGAGCAATAGGGAGGTAACATGAAACGTGCGATTGCAGTCATTTGTATGGCGGTCTTCGCCCTGGCGGTGCCGTTCTTTGCGAATGCGGAGGAGGGGACGTCGAAAGTCATCGCGATAGGTGATGTGGATGCGGGATACGACATCTCCGGCCAGCGCGCCTATGACGTGAAGGAAACGATCCAAATCGGCCTCAAGAAAGAGATCGAGAAGCTGGGGAAGGGACAATATTCGGTGAAGATCGTCTCTCTGGCGGTGGTGACGGGCGGCAAGGAGCCGGAGGCGGTCGAGATGCCGGAGATGCCGACAGACCGCGCCCCATCGCAAAAGGAGATGGCGAAATACATGGCCGCCATGCAGCAGATGCAAAAAGAGATGACGGGACAGGTGAAGAGGCACAAGCCGGTTTCTGCCGACGCGTACTTTGATTTCAGGGTGGCGAGCGGAGAGAGCGGGGCCGACACGGGCGGCATCGCCGGCACGATCGGCCATTACGGCGGGATCGACACGACGGCGGGGGACGTCTCCACTAAGTCAACCAAGATATATCTGACGGCTACGCAGCGCGACCCCAAGACGGGCGAGCTTATGGACAAGCACACGTCGAAGGCGTCGTCCGTGAAGTTCAGGTCCATGGCCGGCTACACTTCGTATGATTACGGCAACGACGAGATCACGCGCGAGAAGCTCTTCTCTTCCGCCGTCAAGGACTGCGCGAAGTGGATAGTGAACGCCGTGAAGTGAACGTGTTTTTGACTGGGCAATAAAAAGGCCGCCTTCGAGGCGGCTTTTTTGTTCAAGGATTTTTCATGCTTCAGATTGGCATGAAGCGGAAGATCTGAAACATCAGCGGCGAGGCCGGTCTGACCGTATGGAGGAAGGCCGAGGGCATCACATATTGATTGCGGGGCAGCGTGATCTTCACTACGCGGGTCAGGCCGTGCGCGGCCGCATCGTTCGCAAGGCGTTCTCCGGTAGAGCGGTCACTCTGGACGATGAGCGTCGGATTGTTCGACGGTTGCATGTCTTCGATCAAGTCGCTGACCTCGACCGCGGCCGTCGGGAGGTTCCAGATGGCGATGTCGGCCTGCGCCTTCTCTTCACTTGGGATATGGCGGATACCGGCCGCGACTTCCTTCGGCAACCTTTGGAGCTCGACTTCAGTGTGGAGCCGGTGCGTTATGACCGGTTCGCGGTAGCCGACATTCACGCCCATGCGCCCAAGATAGGCCATGGCGGCGATGGCGCGGCGCGGGCCGTATTCTACGGCCAGAAGCCCGTTCGGCGTCACTCCCCGGGAGACGGCGATATCGGCGACTATGGAGCGCAATACCTCGTGCATGCGGGGATAGCTGCCAAAAGAGAGCGCATCGAAAAGTTCGGCAGGGCCGGCGCCATTGATGGCGGGCCCCTTGGGAATCTTCAGGAGCCGGCCCTTGATACTTGCGAGCGGGATCGCGTCCCTGATGGAGACGCCGCCGCCGTTGGATGCAAGATACGCGGACGGAAGCGGCTCCGGAAGATACGCGGGAGGGACGCCCTTTTCGGCGTCGACAAGAAGCTCAATGCCCTGTCGCCCCCAGAGCGCTGTGATCCAATTTTTCGTGCGCCAGTCCGCAAGATGTAAGAGCTCCTCGAAGTGGGGAAGGCCGCCCGGCATGGCGCGAAGCTTCTCATTGATTCTCCCGATGAACGCGCGCGCCGTAGGATGCGACCGGTGCAATCCCATCATCTGCGACATAATGGCGCCGGCGTGCAAGGCGTTCGCCGTCATCGTGACCTCGATACGGTCCTTGTAATCCGCGCCGAAGCCGTACATCAATTGGTGGTCGGAGAACATCCGTGTCAGCGTATCTATGAGCTCGTCCGCGGCCTTGGCGCCGTTGTCTCGCAGCTCCTGTCCGACGACGGGCCTCATGCGCGGCGGCTGCGGGCCTATCTCGCCCAGAAAGTCGCCGATGGTGACCGCTTCGATCGGCGGCTCCGGCGCCTCCGGCGAGTGTTTATCGCCGACGAGGTACAGACTCGTGCCGGGCGAGAGACGCCCCGCGTCTATAAGGTTTTGCGGCTCGTTGTCGAAGATGGCGATCAGGGCTCCGTCGCCTACCTGCTCTTTGAGCACCCTCGCCTTGAAGACGCTGTCGGGTTCGTCATGGTCCTCGCGCATGACGAGAGTTGCGCTTGCGTCGTCCAGCGGGAAACCGGCCCGAACGAGCGCGGCCACGGTGCCTTCGCCCATGTCGTCCTTGGTCCTTCCCGTCAGATAAATTATCCTCGTTCCTATGGCGTGAAGTTTGCCAACTAACCCGAGCGCGCCGGGCCTTACCGGATCCTCGCCGAGAAATTCGTTGCTAAGAAAGCGCTCCAGAAAATACGGCTTGAAGGCCCGTTCGAATTCAAGCCCCAGTCCGTCGAGACCCGCCGCCTTGAGCGTGGCCGGAACTCCGTATTCCACCTGCGACGGAGTGAACTCTCCGACGACTTCGGCCGCCCATGAATGTTCGGGGTGCTCCGGTATCCATATCTCTTCAAGGAACTTTTGAAGCACGATGCGCGCCCGCTTTGCGGTCAGAAGGAGCGTGTCGTCTATGTCGAGGACGGCGACCGGCTGTATGCCCGCGGCCACCGCGGCGTGCCAGCGCAGCATCATGGGCTCCCATGCATCGCCTTCGAATGTTATGGCCCGCTCGTTCAGGGACGATATGACCGCGGGTGAAAGGGTCGACTGGAGCGCTTCTTCAAGCTGGTCGGCCCTGAAGATGAAGACGCCGTTCGTGTCGGGCGGAGAGTAGGGGGGGCTGTCCTTGGCGTCGACGCGCACTACGATGACCTCGTGCGGGAAGAGGTCCTGATAGCCGTTCGTGTGCTTCGGGTCGTTCTCAAGTATCATTATCGGGTGGACGTCGGGATGCTTGCTCAAGAAGCCCTGCAGAAGGTCGCCCTTGCTAGGTTCGTTGCCGCCGGCCTTGAATGCCTCGGCGGTGAAGTTTATGTAGTGTCTCTCTTCAAGGCGCAAGAGGATGCTCTGATCGGTCCACATGCCGATCTTCGCGAACCAGACCTTCGAAGAGGAGCGGCCGTCGGGGAGGTTGTCGTCGTGCGCGTCGCGAAGCGTAAGACTCACGGCGATAAGGTCGGGATACTTCGATTGCAGATAACGTATGAGCTGCACGGTGCCCTTGATGGGTTTTTTGTCCAGACGCCTGACCGAAGAGAAGAAATTCCGCTCGAAGTGGGCCGACGCGAGAAGGGCGACAAAGGGATCGGTGATCTCAAGCTGTTTGAGCATTTCGACGTTGTTCCAAGCGGAGGGTTCCTGCATCTGTTTCAACGCCTCGTATGCGGTCTTCAGCCGCAGAGCCGTCTTGCTGTTGATCGCTGCGTATGCATCGAGAAACTCTCGCAGCGCCTGAACGGCATCATATGCGTTGGTGCTGCTCTCGCGCTTTCTGAAATCCCAGTGTCCCTGTGCCAGCCCCCGCATCTCCTTGTCGGTGATGCCGGAAGCGATGAGGGCCGTCTTCATATCGTCCGCCTTAAGGCCGCGTGTTTTTTGAATGAGGCCCGTAAGGTCCGACGGTTTGTTCTTTGCGAGGCGCTGGTACATATCCAGAAATTCCTCAAAGACGAGGCGGGTGAATTCGCGGGCGTTCGCGACGGTGCCGTCTATGTCGTAGACGAACAGCGGCTTCTTGCCGGCGGCGCGCGCCAGCTCGACGGCCCTGTCGATGCGCTTCATGATCTGACGGAGATTGAGACGCTCATTGAGGCCGGAGGAGTGAATGAGCGCCGCGGGAGACCCTTCAGGGACCGCACCCGGGGACCTTGGTTTCCAGAATTCCGTCACATTGCCGGTGCGCCTCATGGGCAAAAGGACGGGCCTTGCCAGCAGAGGATTCCTGCCGGCAACCACGAGTATCCTTGCGCCGGCCTCTATCCATTCAGAGATGCGCGGATGCTGGATCGCCTCGCCGATCGCCGAATCGAAACCGCGCAGGGCGGAGTATGTCCACGTCCCCGACTGGACCATCTGTGCCGCTATGTCTTCCGGTTCGACGCAGTAACCCATGCAGAGACGGCAGTCGGCGCGCCAATCGCCGGAGGTTGGGTTGAATATGATGCGCAGGAACAGGGGCGGGAGGTGCGGGATGTTGTTCATGAACGAGCGGAGAATATTGTAGGGTACGCCGTCCACACTGACGACCTCGTCGTCCATGAGAGAATTCCAGATCTCGTCCTTATTCGGCATGAGTGGAAGCTGGTCTGTGACGCCCAACTCCTGATCGGACAGCTCACGGTTCGTTTTCACGATGTTATCCAGCATTGCGGGGTTCAGGGGGTCGTTTAGGAGACCCGCCACGCGGTATTGGGCCGAGGAGAGCAGGCGAAGCCAGTTCGCGAGCGGGAACTTCACGGGCTCGAAGGTGTCTTGGTCGGGGTTGCCGCCCGTGACGATGTACCTCTCGGAGAGGCGCAGATATTCTTCGTGGCCCAGGAAGATGACGGGTTTGCTTTCAATGGACGGAGTGCTCATTCAGGTGCGCGGTAATATCAGGTTTTTCCGCAGAATCAAGTCCATATTTCGGGGAAACGTGCGGGGGGCGGCCCTTTGCCGCTTTGATGGGCCTTAAAGGGCCTTCAAAAGCCCGTCAAAGTGGGTGTCCTTATCATTATACAGGCGGACCGCCTTTTCCAGATCGGCAAAACCGCGGTCTATGAGTTTTTGCAGCTCCGCCATCCGTTTGGAGAGCTCCACGGTCCTGCCCACGTTCTGCGCGGTCGTGGCCGAGGCAAGGCCCGTCTTGACCCTTTCCATCTCCTCTTCGAACTCGCAAATCGTCCCTTCGAGCTTTTCGATCTTTTCCTTGAGCGGTTTTATCGCCTTGGACCTCTCGTTCATGAGTTGCCCGCGCCTTTGGCGGAGCTCTTTTTTCGAAAGAGTCGCGGTCTTTTGCTGCTCCTGCTTCGGCTTCAGCTCCGCCTCGTCCTCCCATCCGACGCGCCTCAAAAAATCCTCGTAGCCGCCGTGAAAGAGCTCGACGTTGCCGTGCTGGAAGACCAAGAGTTTTTTTGCGACGCGCTTGAGTATCATCTCGTCGTGCGTTACGATGACCACGGCCCCGCTGAAGCGATCGATGCTCTCGACCAGCGCCTCCACAGATTGCACGTCCAGATGGTTGGAGGGCTCGTCCAAGAGGACAAGGTTGGCGGGGGTAGAAATGATCTTGCCCAGCATCACTCTGCTCTTCTCGCCACCGGACAGCACGGAGATCTTTTTGACGGCGTCGTCGCCGCCGAACATCATGATGCCGCAGATGCCGCGCACGGAGGTCCTCGGGAGCTCCGGATTGCTGGCCCATATCTCGTCCTCTATCGCCACATCGGGATTCAACCTCTCGATGTTGGGCTGGCCGAAGAAGGCGGGCTTCGTGTTCACGTTGGGCACGATCTCGCCCGTGACCGGGGTAAGCTCTCCAGCCAAAAGATTCAAGAGAGTCGACTTTCCCTTTCCGTTCTTTCCTATCACCGCAATGCGGTCGCCTGCGGCGATCTGAAAGCTCAAGTTCCTGATGAGCGGCCTTGCGGCGTCATAATGGAAAGCGAGGTCCGTCACGTCCATCATGAACTTTCCGGGAAAATCCGCGCAGCGGAAATCGAACTCCAGGTTGTAGAGCGTCTCAAGCTTCTGCCTGTCCTCGATGCGTTCGAGCATTCGTCTTCTCGATCTCGCTTGAGTAGCGGTGGCGGGATTTCCGTGCGTCTTGTCTATGAACGTCTGCAGCTGTTTTTTGAGCTTCTCTTCGCTCACGCGTTCCTTTTCGTGGTGCTCGTCCCTCTCTTCTATCAGCGATTCGAGCTTCTGCGTCCCGCCCCTGACGCGCAGGAGCTTCTGCCTGTGAATGATGGCGGTGTGGGTGGTGACC
>DYJF01000033.1 GCA_020723205.1 Bdellovibrio sp. | reverse complement strand
TCACACGCGCATCCGACGTGCAGGAGATGGGCTATTACGGGAGCCGCGTACTGGTGGGCGTCGTCGACAACGCGCTGGATTACGATCATGCCGATTTTCAGGGCTCCGACGGGAACACGAGGATCTGCTATCTCTATTACAAGTCGCTCGCCGGCGGAGTTACGGAGTGCACGAACACGCAGATCAACGACGGCGAGTGCAACATCTCCCTTCCGGGCTCGCTCGACTACCACGGAAGCCACGTTACGGGAATAGCGTCGGGCGCCAACGCGGACTACATGGGAGTCGGCGCGTCCGCGAATATCGCGTTTTCTTATTCCATTTCGTCGGACGCCGATTCGAGCGGCTCGTTCTCGACGACGGTCCTCGACGGCGTCAGCAGCATCTTCACCAAGGCCGACGCGCTCGACCTCCCCTCCGTCATCAATCTATCGCTCGGCACGTCTTGGGGCGCGCATGACGACACGTCCCTGCTGGAGCAGGGACTCGACGAAGCGGTCACGGGAGTTAGAGGGCGCGTCATCGTTGACGCCGCTGGAAACGAGAACATAAATTCGGGCGATCCCGACGCCGCGATACTCGGCGGTATTCACGCGCCCATCACGGTCAATGCAGGGAACAACAACGGATACAGCGTTGCGCTTAGAAGCACCGGCATCGGCTCCTATATTTCCACCGCGGTGGTGGACGTCTGGCTTCAGGATTCGAGCGATTGCAGGAACGCGACGATCGAAGTGAAGGGATATTTGGGGAGCGATTTTCTGGCGCATACGTACAATACGTCGTCACAGAAGGTCTTTACTACGGCGAAGGACTTCAATGCGGATAACACCTCAACCGGAGCAACAGCGGACGGCAAGGTCGGCGTCACCGTTAATACTTACACCACCAACGCCAACAACGGCAGGCCGGAGGCGCTCATATATATCGGGCCGACCTCAACTGGCAGCTGGTCCAATGTCGTGGACAACGACAACCCCAATAACAGCTATTTCTTCGACGTGATAATAAGGGGAGTGAGCGGCACCTGCTACGGCGACATGTGGCTGTACCCGGACCAGACCGCTCTCATGGATTTCTTCAAGGGCATCTCCGGCATAGCGATCGCCGGAACGGGGGGCTATCAGCTGCAGAACGGAGACAGCAACAAGACGACGACAATCCCCGGGACCGCATCCGGCGTCATCACCGTGGGCTCGTATATGGGCCGCGGCTCGTGGGTTGACATAGACGGCACGACGCAATACCAGACCGATCCCTACGGTTCGGCCAACGGAGCCACCGGCGGAACGGTGGACAGCATCTCGCTATTCTCCAGCTTGGGACCGACCGGCGAGAGACCGGAGGCGAACGCGAGAATAAAGCCCGATATAGTCGCCCCCGGCGAGCCCATCATCTCGACGATGGCGACCGCCACCGCCCCCCTTGCCTCGAACGCGATCAAGGGCGACACGACGCACTTTAAACTCGAAGGGACGTCCATGTCCTCGCCGCACGTAGCGGGTATCGTGGCCCAGATGCTCGAAAAAAATAACTGCCTCACGGCGACGGAAGTGAAAAGCGCCCTCACAAGCGGCGCGGTCGCGACCGGCACGCCGGTACCCAACGACACCTACGGCTACGGCAAGGTGGACGCGGTAGCCGCGATGGGCCTTATCAGCGCCGACACGTCCTGCTACAGCGGAACAGCTTGCGGAAGCAGCAACGGCGGAGGAGGCGGCTGCATGGGCATGCTCGTTCCCGTAACGGCTTCGACGGGCATCGTATCCGTCGCGGCGATCCTTATATCGCTCGGAATCATCACAGCAAAACGCAGAAAAAAATAATAAACCCCTCCGCGCCCCCCTCTCATAAAGGGGGGCCGGGGGATTTGGCTTGAAAATCCGCGCCGACTCTGATGTTCTCGCCTCATGAATTCCCGCGAACGCTTTTCGGCTGCATGCCGGCGCGAGCCGGTCGACCATCATCCCGTGTGGCTGATGCGTCAGGCGGGAAGGTACCTGCCGGAATACCGGGATATCCGCGAAAAATACGATTTCCTCACGATGTGCCGGCGGAGCGACCTGATCCGCGAGATCTCTCTCCAGCCGTGGCGCCGTTTCGGAATGGACGCCGTGATCCTCTTCTCCGACATACTCCTTCCCATGAATTCGATGGGACCCAAGCTGACGTTCGAGCAAAACACAGGCCCCCGTTTCGATTCGACGGTCACGACGGACAAAGACGTCAAGGACCTTTCGATACCGAACGTCCGCATCTCGTTCTCATATATGTTCGGCGCAATAGAAGACCTCCGGCACGAGCTTGGCGAAGAAACGGCACTTCTGGGTTTCATAGGCGCGCCGTGGACGCTTGCAGCTTATATGATAGAGGGTGGCGGCGGGAGCTTCGAAACCGCGGTCCGGCTCCTGCGCGAGGCCCCGTCCACTGTGGCAAATCTCATGGAAAAGATCGCGCAGGTCGTCGCGCCGCTCGCCTCCGAACAGGTCCGGGCCGGATGCGACGCCATACAGATATTCGACACGTGGGGCGGCCTTCTTTCGCCTTCGGAATACCGCGAGAGGATACTTCCGACACTTAAGAAGGTCGTGGCTGCGGTGCACAATTCAGGCGCCCCCGCCGTGCTTTTTATCAAGAGCTCGGGCGCTCTCATTGAAGAGATGATCGCATCCGGAGCCGACGCCATAAGCATAGGACCGGATATTGATATCGGCGCGGCCTTTGAAATCGTCGGTTCGCGCGTTGCCGTACAGGGCAATCTCGATCCGGAGATCCTGCTTCGCGGTTCCGGCACCGTGGAGCTGGAGACGCAAAAACTTTTAGACAGGGTGGGCAACCGAACCGGCTATATAGCCAATCTGGGACACGGCATCCTGCCCGAAACGCCGCATGCGAACGTAAAGGCCTTCGTGGATGCGGTCAAACGATTCGAGATACTAAGACCATGAACCGGACCATTCAAACGACCATCGACGGCGACAGATTGACAGTCTCGGAAGGGCTGATCGAAAAGTACGACCGGCCTTTGCCGCGCTATACGTCCTATCCCCCTATCCCCGTCTGGGATACAAAGATCGGCGCTGAAAACTTCGCCAAGGCGCTCGCCGGTTCCGGCTCGAACACCCTTTCGCTTTACGTGCACATTCCCTTTTGCAGGACACGCTGCACGTTCTGCGCCTGCCACGCTATCGCAACGACAAAAACCGAAATCATAGACCGTTATATAGGCGCGCTAATAACCGAGATGGACCTCATACTCAAGCACTTGGGTTCGCGCGCGTTCCGTCTCGATTCGCTCCACTGGGGCGGCGGTACGCCGGTATTTCCGGAAGAGAGACAGATGGAACGCCTCATGAAGGAGATACTTCACCGCTTCTACATCGAGACGGGAACCGAAGTGGGGATCGAAGCGGATCCGCGGCAAACGACGATCGAAAAGCTCCGATTCATTCGCTTGCTCGGATTCAACCGGATAAGCTTCGGCATACAGGACACGTCGTGTGAGGTCCAAAAGGCCTGCGGCCGCACGCAGGACGCGGAACACGTGAGGGCGCTCTTCGCCGAGGCGAAACAACTCGGTTTCACGAGCGTCAACGCGGACCTGTGCTACGGTCTGCCGATGCAGAACTCCGAAAATTTCAGAAGAACGATCGATGATATCGTAGCCCTATCGCCGGACCGGATCGCGCTTTTCAATTTCGCGTTCGTCCCGTGGGCGCAACCGAATCAGCGAAGAATAGATGCAAAGACCCTTCCCGATCCGCGGACGAAGCTTTCGCTCTTCGCGTACGCGATCGAAAAACTGGGCGGCGCCGGCTACAGGTTCATCGGGCTGGACCATTTTGCAAAGGAAGGGGATGAGCTCGCGGAGGCCGCCCGGCTCGGCTCCATCAGGCGCACGTTCCAGGGATATATTACGCGGCCTTCACATGAGCTCGTAGGGCTTGGCGTCACCTCCATCAGCGAGTGGGGCGATCTCTACGTTCAGAACGAGCGGAAGCTCGCCGACTATTTCCGCGCGATCGCAGGCGGGCGGCTCCCCGTCTGCCGCGGCTACGTTCTCAAGGACGACGATCGGCGCCGGCGCTATGTCATGCAGAAGATCTTCTGCGAACAGCGTCTGGACAAGAAGAAGTTTCTAAAACTCTGGGGCGTGGCATTCGACGATTATTTTTCGAACGTCCGAATGGGCGATCTTGAAAGGGACGGCCTTGTCCTGCAGAACAAGGACGAGCTCAAAATAACGCCGCTCGGAAGATTCTTTGTAAGGAACGTCGCCGCACTTTTCGACGGCCATCTTGAAAAAGAAGGCAGGAAATATTCAAGGTCGGTATGACCGCGACTCTCATTATACATTTCGGTTCGCCACGGAACGTATCGGAGGTACGCCCGTTTCTCGAGAGAATATTCAAGGATAACATGCCGGGCGTTCTCGCCATCCCCATTTCCCTCTTGGCGATGCGCGGATCGCTCAAAAAATACAAGGCGGCCGGCTTCGGAGCGGCTGCAAGAATGGATGCGCTGGCCGGAAAGATCGGCGGTAACGTCTTTGCCGCGGCGCAATACGGCACGCCTTCGATAGGGGATGTCCTTGAAAAGATAGATTCGGCGGGATTCGAACGCGTGCATATCGTTCCCCTTTATCCGCACGCGTCGATCGATATGTACGATTCCATCGCCGGGACTATATACCGCCTCAAGCGCGAACATTACCGCAACATGACCTTTACATGGGCCGGCCCCTTCTTCGACCATCCCCTTTTCATAGCGGCTTGGGGAGATTCGGTTAAGAGCGCGCTGAAGCATTTCGAAAGGAAAGAAACAGTTCACGTCATTTACTGCGCTCACGCCCACCCCGATGACGATGCCGACTATCGCCGACAGGTTGAAAGGACGGCAACGCTGATATCCGGCGGGATAGCGTCATCAAATGCGGTGAGCGTCGCCTTTCAAAGCGCCGCGCCCCTCGGCAAATGGAGCCGCCCTTCTCTCGATGAGAAAATCTTGGATCTCGCACGAAACGGCGTTAAGAGCGTCCTCATAGCTCCGGTGAGCTTTCTCTTTGACAACGTCGAGACTTTGTTCGATATCGGCACAAAATCAATCCCGGCCGCGCTTGGCGCGGGTATTCGTGAGGTAAGATACGCGCCTCCCCCGGGCGATTCCATGAAGATCGCGGAGATGCTCCGCTCAATAATATGAAACACGCTATGGTGATCGGCGGCGGGATCGCGGGACTGACGGCCGCGTACAATCTGAAAAAGGCGGGAGTCGAGGTGACACTCATCGAGCGGGACTCTTCCGTCGGCGGCGCGATCAAAACGGTCCTGAAGCACGAGAGCTATCTTTTGGAGCTGGGTCCCAACACTTTCCTTAGCTCGTCTGACAAGATATTCAACCTCTCGCAAGAGCTTTCCATCTCAAGAAAGCTGATCGCGAACGAGAACGCGTCGAAAAAACGCTACGTCTTCAGAAAGGACTCGCTTGAAGAGGTCCCCGTGGGCCCCAAAGCGTTCCTGCGGTCGCCGATACTCTCGTTCTCCGGAAAAGTCCGCACGCTCATGGAACCGTTCGTCAGGAGCCGTTCCGACGGCTGCGAATCTATGGCGGCGTTCGTCAAAAGGCGCGCCGGAAAAGAACTTCTCGAGACCCTTGTGGACCCGTTTGTATCCGGCGTCTATGCAGGCGACCCCTACCAGCTAGAGATGAAGAGCGTCTTTCCGCGCTTGGTCGAGATTGAAAGGGAATGCGGCAGCATCTTCAAAGGAATGAAAAAGCTCAAAGGGCAGATGGGCGAAAGCAACCTCTTGTCCTATTACTGGGGGATGCAAACGCTCCCCGCACGGATCGCCGATCTGCTTGGCAACGCCGTCAGGGTCCACACGAACGTTGAAGGGGTCGAGCGCCTGCCGGACGGAAGATGGACGGCGTATCTGGACCACAGTGAAGCGCTGGAAGCGGACGCCGTTGTCATTGCGACGCATGCGGACGAAGCGGCGCGCCTTCTTGTCAATTCGTCTCGCGACATTTTCGAACCGCTCATGGCTATCCGATATGTATCACTTGCCGTCGTTCACACGGCCCACAAGAGAGGCGACATCCCCGCCGCCATGGACGGATTCGGTTTTTTGATCCCGCGGCGGGAAAAGGTCAGGATGCTTGGAACCATCTGGTCATCCACACTCTTCCCGAACAGGGCGCCGCAGGGCGAAACGCTCATGACCAACTTTATCGGCGGAGCGACCGACCCGTTCGCCATAGATCTGGACGATCACGAGATATTCACCCACATATCCTTGGGCCTCGAGCAGACCATGGGGATCAGGTGCGAACCGCGTTTCTGCCACATCACAAGGATAAATCAGGCGATCCCGCAGTACACCGTGGGACATCAGGAGCGCGTCGAAAAGATATCGAATTGCTTGAAGAGGATGCCCGGCGTCTTCCTGACCGGCAGTTACTTTACGGGGATATCGGTCACAGACACGATAGCTCACGCCGAAAGGGTCGCGAATTCCGTAGTGGCCCGCCTAAATCGCACGGCTTAGGGCAAGCACCGTAGGATAGATCCTTTCCACGCCCAGTCCCGCAAAGAACCACAGCGGCGCATACGGGAAATATATCAGGCCGTTGAGCGAATATTTCGTCGGATAGTTCCACGGACAGACCTTGAGCTTTCTCAAAATAAGGCCGGTCGCGTATTCGACGATGTAAAAGAGCAGCATATATATGATGCCGCGCACGAACCACGGCAGCGAACCCAGCCGAAAAGAGACCAGCGGAAAAACGAACGCGATAAGGCCGTATATGGGGAACATCCAGACGGAGGTGTGCCCTTTAAGCTCATAGCTCCTCTCCGCGAGAAGACCCTTCATAGAGTTGAAGACCACTTCGGCCATCATCCCCAGCGTCCCGAATATCATGAATTGTGTTAACATATCGCCCTCCCGAAGGCGGATTTTCCTTTATTTTTCGGTTGAATACAAGAGGGATATTCACTAGTAACGAAAATACGCCATGGATGAAACAATATTCAATCAAATGCCCGGGTCGCCGGACCTGATCTTCAAGGGTGACGACCGCATGGAGACGTACCGCGAGGACACCATGATGCGCGGCGATCCCGATTGCGTCATGCGCGCGCGCGACGAAAGCGACGTGCGCGAAGCGCTCGCCTTCTGCAATAAAAAACGGCTCCCTGTTACGTTTTGCGCGTCGCAGACATCCATGACGGGCGCCTCCGTAGCTACAAAAGGCCTTCTCATCAGCACGGAAAAGCTCGAAGGGGTGACTGACATAGGAAAACATGGCGGCAGGACGCTGGCCACGATAAGACCCGGGACCGTCGTGGCCGACGCGCAGAAGGCGATAGCGGAGGCGGGATATTTCTATCCCGTGGCTCCGACCTCCCGCGACGAATGCAGAATGGGCGCCAACGTTTCGACCAACGCAACCGGAGAGGATTCCTTCAAATACGGCCCAACAAGATGCTACGTCGAACGGGTGCGCGTATTTCTGGCTGACGGAACGGAAAAACTTCTCGGACGAGCGCCGGGTGAGATCCCCTCCGATGCGCACAACCGTGCCGGATACTTCACGAACTGGAAGAATCCGCTCGACCTCATGATCGGCTCCGAAGGAACGTTGGGCTTTATCGCCGAAGTGACGGTAAGATTGCTTGAGCGTTCCCCGGAGTTCTTCTCGGCGCTGGTCCCATTTCCCTCGAATAAAGGCGCGCTGGAGTGCCTTGTGGGATTCGCAGGGAACAGAACCCCTTCCATCCGCACGCTCGAATACATAGACAAAGGGTCCCTCTCCGCCATGAGAACCGCCGAAGGAGTCCCCGATTTTCCGGAAGGAACGGAGGCGCTTCTCTATTACAAAGAGGAATACAAGGACGAAAAGACCAAGGACGCGGCATTCGAAAAACTCTACCATCATATAGCGGGCCTCGTTCCGCAAAAGTTCGCTGATTCGATAGTCGTCGCCGACAATCCGAAGCAAAAGGAGGAGGTCCGGCTCTGGCGCCACAGGATCCCCGAATGGGCCAACGAAGAGGGGAGAAGATACTGGGCGGCCAACGGAGGCAAGGTCGGAAGCGACTGGTGGGTGCCGGTGGACCGCCTCCTCGAGATGATGGACTTCTTTTACCGCGAGGCGGATGCGACCGGCCTTCCGTATATAGCTTACGCGCATCTAGGGCGGGGCCATCCGCACACGAACCTTTTTTCGAAGACCTCTGATGAGTGGAAACGGGCCGAGGCGGCGCTCATCCGCTGCTGCAAAAAGGCGGTGGAACTTGGGGGTGGCGTTGCCGGCGAACATGGTATAGGTAAAATTCATACGAACCTGATGCCGATCCAGCATCCGAAAGAAGTGATCGAAAAAATGAAGGGCTGGAAAAAGGAATTCGATCCGAACTGGATCCTTGGACAAGGAAATCTCTTCGACATCTGATAAGGAGGCGCCATGGATTTCAATCTGACCTCTGAACAGGAGCTTCTTAGGAATTCCGTAAGGGAGTTCGCCGAGGGCGAGATAGCGCCCAAAGTGGAGGAGCTCGACCGCAGGGAGGAATTCTCCTACGACCTAACCAAGAAGATGGGCGAAATGGGCTTTTTCGGCATCACGGTCGATCCCAAGTACGGCGGACAGGGGATGGACCATCTATCATACATCATACTGGTCGAAGAACTGGCGCGCATCGACGGTTCGCAGGCGGCCACCGTGGCCGCCGAGAACTCGCTTGGCATCGGCCCCATCTACAAGTTCGGCAACGAGAAACAAAAGAAAAAATATCTTCCGGACCTGTGCAGCGGAAAGAAACTGTGGGGCTTCGGCCTGACGGAACCGGAGGCGGGCTCCGATGCGGCGGCCACGAAGACCACGGCGGAGTTCAAGAACGGCAAGTGGGTGATCAACGGCTCGAAGATATTCATAACGAACGGCGCTACCGAGATAACGGCGGGAGCGACGGTGCAGGCGGCCACCGGAAAACGCTCCGACGGAAGAAAAGAGCTCTCATGCATACTCGTGGAGGCCGGCGTCAAGGGATTCACAAAGCGCGCCATGAAGAACAAGATGGTCTGGCGCTCGTCCAACACCGCGGAGCTCTACTTCGACAACGTCGAGGTGCCGGAGGACCATATCCTAGGCAACCGCGACGAAGGTTTTCATCAGATGCTCGACACCTTGGACTCGGGGCGGCTCTCCATCGCAGCGATGGGGCTTGGCGGCGCGCAGGGCGCGTTCGAGCTCGGAATGAAATACGCCAAAGAGAGAAAACAGTTCGGAAAACCGATATCGACCTATCAGGCCAACGCCTTTAAGCTCGCCGACTGCGCAACGGAGATAGAGGCCGCGCGCATCCTTCTTTACAAGGCGTGCTGGCTCAAGGATCAGGACAAACCATATTCGAAAGAGGCCGCGATGGCGAAGCTCTATTGTTCGGAGGTCATGTACCGCGTCGTCAATCACGCAGTTCAGTTGCACGGCGGCTACGGTCTCATGCAGGAATACAAAATAGAGAGGTTCTACCGCGATCAGAAACTTTTGGAGATAGGCGAAGGCACGAGCGAGATACAGCGCATCGTCATCTCGCGCGCCATAGGGTGTTATGATGTGTAAATCGACGGGCGAGGCTTTCAGAGCTGAGGTGTCATGGGTACGGCGTCGTTTTTGGGTTACGGCCCAAAAACGCACCTCGTCTCTCGGCGATTGCGGCATCATAACCATGGATGCAATCGCCTCCGAGACGCCCCATGACACCTCAGCTCCTACGCCTCGCCATTCCCCTAAATCATGAAAAAAAGTTTTGCACAATTTGTCTCCGTGGCGCTGATCTCGTTTGTAGCGTTTGGGATTGTATGGGGGCTGTCGCATTTGAAGATAATTGAAAGTCTTGAGGCCACGACTTTTGATTTGCGGCAGATCGCATTCGCTCCCGAAACGACCGCCAGTCCAGATATCGTAATGATCTGGCTCGACGAGCAGACGATGAAGGAGCTTCCCTACCGTTCGCCGGTCCCGAGGGATTTCTTAACTGTATTGAACGATAAACTGCTCGAGGCGGAACCGAAAATCATCGCCTACGATATCTTCTTCAAGGACCCGTCGTTCCCCAACCTTGACCTCGAGCTTGCCTCAAGTCTTTCGAACGGCCCCGTCTATGCAGTCATGCCGATGCGCCCCGACGGCCGCGTCGATTTCCCCCTTCCGCTCTTCCGAGAAGCGATAGACGGCGTGGGGCTTGCCGACCTGCCGTTCAACCCCTTCGATTCCGTCGTTCGCTCGGCACGCTATGAATTCAAGACCGACATCGGAAAGACGCCCACGTTCGCCGCGTTAATTTTTGAACGCGCTATCGGCATGTCTCCGGCAAAGATCATAGGCGACAGATCAAGTTGGCCGCAGCTGGGACCGTTGCGACTCACGCCCTTCAAGAACGAAACCGGCGATATCTTCGTACGTTTTGCGGGCCCGCCATCAAAGATCGGCGCGAAGACGAACGCCTTCAAGGTGTTTTCCGCGAACATGGCGGTCCAAGGCATGATACCGGCGGGGTGGTTAAAAGATAAGATCGTAATGGTCGGCGCGGCCTACGAGGACCTTGAGGACGCATACCTCACCCCCTATTTTGCGCGGCTCACGAACTTTGAACGGATGAACGGCGTCGAAATACACGCAAACATCCTCTCCAATCTTCTAACTAGGCAATATTATTATACATTCGAGAATTGGCAGGTCTTTGCCTTTGCCGCCCTCTTCATTATATTGGCGACGCTCGCAGCGATATCTTTTTCGCCTTTTAGATCGTGCCTTGTCCTTTCGGGCGAAATTCTTATGATTCTGACGGTCGCTGTCTTGAGCTTCAAGTTTGGCGCGGTCGTAACGCCTGTCGTCATGCCATGTGTAGGCGCTATAACAAGTTACGGTTTGGGGCTGGGGCTCAAGGCCCTGACCGAAGGCCGGCAGAAAAAATGGATAAAAGGCGTCTTCACGCAATACGTCCCGCCGACCGTCGTCGAGCATCTCATCTTGCACCCGGAGCTCATCAAACTCGGCGGCGAAAGCAGAACGATCACATCGCTCTTCACCGATATCGCGTCCTTCACCTCGATCTCGGAACGCCTCGAGCCACAGATACTGGTCAAGTTCCTGAACGAATACTTGAGCATGATGAACTCCATTCTCTTCAAATACGGCGGCACGATAGACAAGTACGAAGGGGACGCGGTGATCGCGTTCTTCAATGCGCCCCTCGACGTCCAAAACCACGAGATGGCGGCGGTGAGGTCGGCCATCGAGATACAGAACGCAAGTTATGAGATATCTAAAAGGTGGGAATCTATCTGCGGCCGAAGCGTAGTCACGCGCGTCGGCATCAACACGGGGCCGGCAGTTGTGGGCAACATGGGCTCGAACGAGCGCTTCGATTACACTGCGATAGGCGACACGGTGAACCTCGCCAGCCGGCTGGAAGGGGCGAACAAATTCTACGGAACGCGGGTGATGGCGGGCGAGGCGACCGTGAAGAACATTGAAAATACCGTGATAGTGAGGCCGCTCGACCGGGTGCGCGTGAAGGGCAAGACGGAGCCAATACTCATATACGAGATCATGGGATACGTAGGCGATCCCGATTTTGAACCGGCGCGCCGCCTCTCCGAACAGTTCTTGCAGGCCTTCAGGAAGTTCGAGGCGAGAGAACTTGACGAAGCTCTGCGGATGCTGGGAGAGACACTGCGTATATATAACGAGGACCGGCCGTCAAAGGAGCTCATGAAAAGAATAGCGAACGCAAAAGAAGATCCAAAATGGGATATGGTGACGGAACTTAATTCAAAATAGGATAGTCGGCGCAGGGGCTGGTGGGGTTTGGGGGCGTGTCGTAGGCGATCGCATCAATGGATATTATGCCGCGATCGCCGAGACTCGAGGCGCGTTTTTTGGCCGTAACCAAAAAATGACGCCGTCCCACAAACCCCACAGCCCCGAGAGCCGACGATCCAAGTCAAAGGAGAACCTATGAAGCATACCATCCAAACTATCGTTCTTGTTACATCGCTGGTCTTTGCAACGTCCGCTTTCGCGTCCGGCGTTCTTGTGGGCGCGAAGGGGGCCGTTAATCTTTCGCTGCCGAACGGAAAGGCGACGGCGGCGAAGACCGGCGTCGAACTTCCCGACGGCTCTAAGATATCCGTCGGCAAGGGCGGGAGCGCATCGGTGATGCTCATGGACGGCGCCATCGAAACGCTAGGTTCCGGGCAAAAATATACGGTGGGCCAAACGGATAAGTCGGCGGGTAAAAGGACCGTCATTGACGGAATAGCCATCGCGATGAACGAGGCGACCGCCTCATCATCAGGACCGACCGTGCACGGCATGGTCAAGATGGGGCAGCTGGGACCGGGCGCGCCAAAGCCGGGGATCATCTCCGCTGCGGGGAACCAGGGTCTGTTTGCCGTCTATCCCATCAACACGGCGATAGGGGCGGCAAAACAGCTGACCTTCAAATGGAACGGAGGAACACAATTAAAGATCACGAACCCGACGTTTATCATCGAAGACGGCGCGGGAACAAGGATCGTTTCAATGCGCGCAGATCCGGCAAAGGGAGAAGTTGCCGCCGATGCCTCGAAACTTCTGCCCGGAAATAAATATAGCTGGTACTATGCCGCCGACGAGCACGGAAAGCTCCTTCAGAAAAGTCGCCGCTTCGATTTCGCAGTCATCTCTGACGCTGAAAAGAAGAAACTTGAAGGCGACATCGCGCGCGTCAATTCTCTCGACATGTCGGAGGACGGAAAGAAATTCCTGACCGCGCAGCTCTACTACCGGACGAGGATGGTGGACGCGATGGTAAAGGAGCTCTTGCCCCTTTGGCGGACAAATCCGTCGGACGCCGTCAAGCGGCTGCTCTACATGGGATACGTGAAGATGGGACAGACCAAAGAAGCGCTGAAATATCAATAGGTTGGCTCCAAACATTGTTTGTAGGCGCGAGGGCTGGGGTATCATGGGGAATGTAAAGATCCAAGTTATTGATATTTCATCGTTTTTTTATTATTCATAAAAAACTAAGCACCTTTTTTGAAAAAATGCCGATAATAAAGGTGAGCCGAAAAGGGGAGAACGCTCGGGGGAGCATTCATGAGTATCACAATCAATCAAGCATGCGAAAATATTGAAAGCGCGGCACTGAATTACCTAAAACAGGCATTTGATTATGCTGATCTTGCTGAACGAAGTCGATGCGGCGCTAATGCCGCGGCGGATGATTTGAGTTTTGCGGAGTTTGTTTTCAAATTTGCTACTCCCTTCTTGCCCCACGGAACGGACCTAGTCGCATTCTATCGGGCACAAGCCAATTACGAGGGAGCAAAATCAGCTGAATTCTGGAAGCAATTTATCATGTTCGATCAAATGCACCACAGATGCTTATCTTCGATACAAACAGGTGATGTGGCAGGACAACAGGCCTTCATTTATTTCGCTCAGCTCACAGATCCATATTTTATTCTGGATTCATTGAGAGACGGGCTGCAGTCCTTATTCTATTCTTGAACTGTTTCTTTTGAGTTTTTCTAAGGCACAGCAGGACACCTGCTGTGCCTTTTTTTGTTCACCGGTCCTTCAGCGAATACCTGACTGCGATCGTGATAGGTTGGGGGTAGAACGGCAGGGGCGCGCTGTTTTGGATTGCCTCCATCGCCGCGCCGTCGAGGACGGCGTTCCCCGAGGATTCAACTATCTTCACTTGGCTGACCTTCCCATCTTCCAGAATTGAAAAAACGACTTTCGGAGCGCCTTCGACGCCGTCCCTTCGCGCCGTCTCCGGATAATATTTTGCGCGGTTGATCCTTTTCCAGATCGTCACAAGGCGCGGATCTCCGGGACCGGAACCTGCGCCGACACCATCGCCCAAACCACCAGCGCCCCCATTACCCTGACCCTTTTCCGAATATCGAGAGGGAGAAACGTTCTCCCCCGTTCGTGTTGAGCTTGTCGAAACACGCACAGCTCGTCCTTCGACAAGCTCAGGACGAACGGCCGCTTGTCCACCCACGACCGCGACCTCGACGACCCCACTGCCCCCGCCCAAAAGATCGAGATTGTGCAAAGACCACCACGCAAAGCCGACGAAGATCGACGCATGAAACACAATTGAAACGGTAATTGCAGTTGTTAACGATTTCTTCATTTTTCTGCAAACGGGACATAATAAGGCATCCCCGTCAGATCATTAATGCCGACATAGACTTCCGTATCGAACACGTCTTTGATCAGCGCGTACTTCACGACATCACGCGGCGTTCCGTCTGCGACAACGGTCCCGTTTTTGAGAAAAACTATCCTGTCGCAGAACGTCGAGGCCAGATTGATATCATGCAGGACGGTCACGACCGTAAGCCCCTCCTCTTTGTTCTTTTTCTTTACTATCCTGTAGAGGTCCATCTGGTGCCCTATGTCCAGATACGTCGTCGGCTCGTCCAAAAGAAATAATTTCGGTTCCTGCGCCAGCGCCCGCGCCACTATCACACGCTGCCTTTCGCCGCCCGAAAGATCCTGCACGTTCCTTGCCGCAAGAGCGGCCACATCCGTCACCTCCATGGCTGCCAACGCAACGGCTACATCCTCGTCCTTTTCGAACCCGAAGAGCGGAAGATATGGGGCGCGCCCCATCAGGACGACCTCCAGCGCGGAGAATGAGAACGGAATGGCCGATTCCTGCGGGACCACGGAGATGAACCTCGCCCGTTCCCTGTGGTGAGACGCCCTCAAATCCCGTCCGCCTATCAAGACAGCGCCGCTTTTGGGGGAAAGGGAGCCGGAGATGAGCTTAAGCAGCGTCGTCTTCCCCGAACCGTTGGGCCCCAGAATGCCGACGAATTCCCCTCTGCCGACCTTGAGAGATATATCCTGCAAGACGTCGAATGCCGCGCCGTATGAAAATGATATGTTCTTGAGTTCGATCACTATCTACCCCACCCTAACCCTCCCCTTACAAAGGGGAGGGAAAACACTAAATGGCCCTCTGCTGTTTCTTCAGCAAAAAAACAAAAAACGGAGCGCCGATGAGGGCCGTTATGACCCCCACCGGAAGCTCCGTGACATAGCCGGTGTTCATCAAGAGCGATCTTGCCACGGTATCAGACGCCACGAGGAACGATGCGCCCAGAAATCCTGAAGCCGGGATCAAAAGGCGGTGGTCGGCCCCGAAGATAAGCCGGACAACGTGCGGTATGAAAAGCCCCACAAAACCTATCAGGCCGGACACGGCGACCGCGGCACCGACCATCAGTGAGCTCGCTATGAATATGATGATGCGAAGTTTTTCGGCGTCGATGCCGAGGTGCGCCGCCGACTCGTCCCCGAGCGACAGGACGTTCATCTTCGAGGCGAAAAGCGTCAGAACGACGAACCCGGTCATCACACAAAACGCCACGAGCGCGATGGTGCCGTAACTTGCAACTTCCAAATTCCCGATGAGAAGGAATATTATCTGATAGGCCTGCTCCATCGTCACAAGCGCGTTGATGAACAGTATCAGCGCAAAGCAGAACGCGTTGAAGATGACCCCGGTCAGAAGAAGCGTGTGAGTCGGCAGGCGGCCCTTCGTTTTTGCGATCGCAAAGATGAAAAGTATGGTAAGGAGCGCGGACACGAACGCCGCCGCGGAGACGCTGCCGAAGGAAAGATGCAGACCAACCGCCGCAACGCTTCCCAGCGCGGCTCCGCCGGAGACGGGTTCCGAAGCAGCGCCTGAAACGCGCCGCCCGACGACGCAAGCGCCATACCCACGAGCGCGGCAAGCAACACTCTGGGCAATCTTGAAGAATAGAGCACGGCCGCATCGCGCTGATCTATGTTGCGGATCGCTTCAACGATATCGATGCGTCCGGCGCCTATGCAGACGCCGGCTGCGATCGTCGCCGCCAGCACGACAAGCAGCGATACGTTCACCGCCGCCCATCTCTTAAAGGTGAGGCGTTTCACGGCGCCCTCCTGATGCCGTTGACAACGGATATCGCATCGAGATCGAACCCGACCGAGGTCCCAAAACCCTCCGTACCCGCATCCCTGATCCTGACGTAATTGGCGGACACGACGCCGATATCTGCCAGATCAAAATGATCGCCGCCCGCGTTTTCGACATCGAACGGGCTTATGCCGTTCGAAGGCGATGAATATACCGGGTTCCATCCTGCGCAACCTGTATAAGGATAACCCCCTTCTTCACATAGGAACTCATAATAATCGATACCGTTCTGGCTTACGCCGACGATCCCAAGCTCCGCGTAGGGGTTCTCTTCATCGCCCCCTATATGGAACGGGTTCTCGAACACGATGAGGTCGGCTCCCTCCCCGTCCGTCAGCGCGCAATCCCCCAGATCCAAAACCACCTCTCCGTATCTTCCAAGACTCAACACATGGGCGGAGCCCCTCGCGCTGCCCAAACCTTGAGGCGGGCCCAGAACGATGCCGGGTAATGAACCGGCGCCGAAACCCGAGCCGCTTCCCGGTAAAAATGACGCGACGGATGCGGCATGACCCCTGCAGAACCCGTCCGAGCCCTCTTCCGTTACGGGACCTTCTTCAACCGCGTTCTCATCGGGGCTGGCAACGTACGGCATATATGCGTCGAAGATGCGGATCGTTCTTGATAGTGCCGCTCCCATCAAGTTCACGCTCACGGAGACGTAGCCGGGAGCCGCTGGGATCAGGCGCGCCCCGCCGTCGATCTCGGCCAGACGCTCGCTTGATATGGACCATTCGATGGGGATCGGTTCGTTCGAATCTGGGTCGTCGTACGACGTGGTCAGTCCGGAGATCTCTTCACCCGAACCGACAACGATATCAACCGACAGCTGAACGGGAGTTCCAACGCGAACCGATTCGGGGGAGAGACGTATCTCGACCGGCGAAACCGCCTCCGAACCCGCGGCGCCGTTCGAGAGGGGCTCGCCGCCGCATCCCGCGAACAGGACGTGAACCGCAATACATAAAAATAGATATCTTCGCATATCTCCCCTATTTTGAATGAACGATCGTCGCCAATCTCTCTATCCCGTCGACGATCCCGGGCGATTGTCTGAACTCGCTTATGTCCACCGGATACACCCTGTTTTCGCGCACCGCATCGACGCTTTTCAAATGCTCCCACGTTCCCAGAACTTCCC
>DYJF01000032.1:11875-18503 GCA_020723205.1 Bdellovibrio sp. | reverse complement strand
ACCTCGGTCGAACAGTGTTTGCAGACCTTGTTCTAGACCCGGGACCGTAGACATGAGACCTGAAACCTCGGAATAAACAGTAATAATGAGGTCTTTTGTCCCCAACGGTACACTATTTCGGACCCGATTTTTAACCCGGCACCGGATTTCAAAGCGCGTTCTTACTTCTAACCAGTTGATTTTAAAGATTAAGTCTAAGGTCTCAAGTCTCAGGTCTAAGGTCCGCTTTTTGGCAAACATCTTGCATTGAGTATGGTAGGCGAGGTCATAAATGAGCAACGTGAACACAAGCAAAAAACAGCTGGCGAACAACCCCTTTCAGCCGGCAAACAGCAACATGTCGCAACCGGTCGGCCTAAATTACGGCGACCGCATGAAATATCAAAAGGTTCAGCAGCCGACCCCCTCCGCTCCGCAGGGTCGTCCCGCAGTGGACCAGTTCGATGCGCGCAAAAAGGCGGACGCCTCCGGTTTCGGGGCCAATGCGACATACAAGGCCCAGCGCCGCCAGAACGTCGCCGGCTATAAACCGGCCCTCCTTGACGGCATAGAGAGCGGAACAATGCCACGGACGCGCCAGACGGGCGTCCCCGACGATACGATTCTAAACTTCCTGGACAAGGTCATAGGTCAGGGCACGGCGAAGAAGACGCAGTTCATCAAGGCCTGACCCCAAAAAATCCTTCCCATAAAATAGATAATTGTATATAGGGCTCCGAACGATCCGCATCCGGGGGAGATGGGATCCGACAAGGAGCGCTCCATGGCAAAACTCCATCCCCACGTCGTTGCAAGGTTGCACGAGGTCCTCGAGTTCCTCAAAGAAACCCCCTTCGCTTCGGCAGGCGACATCCTTGACGGATTGAGAAGGATACGCCCCGACGCCGACGGAGAGGCGATACTCGACGACGACGATGCTGCCTCCTTCCGACGCGATTACGAACAACTCGTCAGACTATTGCAGATAGAGGGCCGCAAGACCCCGAGCGCTTCGGGGACCCAACCGGACAACACCGTTTTGTTCGCGAAGAACGGCGCACAAGTTACTCAAGCGAACGGAAAGAACTACGGCGACATCTATTCGAGGTCCGCATCGCTTCAGACCAGACAGTTCAGCACCGACGACCCGACGTTTCTCATGGAGATGATCGCCCTCCTACCGACCGTGTGGTCCGAAACGAAAGACAGCCGTCTCGGCGTCTCGCACCTTATCAGCATGCTGGCGCATGCCAATAGGATATCCGCCCCTTCCGCACGGCTTCTCGAATCAGCAGCCGCCTACGACTCTTTGGCGATCGGCACGCCGAGACACCGCTTCCCCGGTGAAGAGATGCAAAGACCCGACGACGTGATCGTTTATGTGATTATGAACATGCCGCACATCGTGGAGAACGGTATGCTTCCGCAATTCGTTCTGAGATCGGTCGTGCCGGAGGTAGGAAAGAACGGGCCGCCGTTTTACCGCACAGCGGTCGCCTACGACGACGCCTTCCGGAGGTTCGGCAAGATCGATGACGAAACTGCAAGGGACCCCTCGCAGCTGATCGCCGCGCTGGAAAAATTAGCGGCCGAGACCGCCGAGAGATATCCGCCCGTCAGGATCAATCTTAGCACGCTCTTCAAGGGTTATGCGTTCCTGAAAGGCGTTGCCGACCCGGAGGCATATTGGTACGTCATACATATGAGAGGCACCTTCTTGAGATCGAGAACGCTGCAGGACCTTCGCTGGAGCAAAGACATAGACAGACCTGACAAACTTTTGCCGGCGCTCATCACCCTTCTCCCTATAATAAGGGCGGAAACGGGCGTCGAAGAGCTTACGCTTAGGAATTGCATCTTTGCGCTGAAGGAGGGCGGAATACTTTTCGAGCCGAACAGCCGTTACTTCGACCCCGCTGCCGCCTTCGACCTGCACGGGCATGGTCAGCTCGTGGAGTTGTCGAAGGAGGATCTCTCCACGAAGGAACGCCTCTTCGACCTTCTGGTCCACGTTCGCCCCGACATCTTGGGATACGAGAACGCGTCCCTCGTATATTTCGTGAACGCGCTTATGCTCATGGGCGTTCTGCCCGAGGAAAAGAGAGGACCCTACACCGTTCAGGCGACAATCTACGACAGGGCGTTCGAGATTGCGGCGCGCCTCGTGGAAGAGTCGCCCGACGAGGAGACCCCTTGGGCCCACGTTCAACGGCTCGCGGAGTCGGCTGAAGAGACGCTCGCCACCTACGGCCGCGGTTTAGACGGGGTGGACATCTCCGTGATGACCATCGTGAAATATCTGGCGATCGCCAACTTGCTTCAAGAAAATGTCGAGCAGCATCTCATCGCCGCGGCGGCCGCCGACCTGACGCTGGCGTCTAAATGGCTCGCCGATTCGCCCGCAAAAATGGGAGCAGCAGACGATGGTTTCGTCGGGGCGACCCCCGAACTGGACCGGTTCGCGAAGAACGTAAGGCCGTACGTGAGGCGCGCCGCCGCGCAAGACTTCTATTCCATCTTCGCGCGAGAGCTCACCGACGAAGACACGGCGAGCCCGGAGACTTTGATCGAACGACTTGACTCCGTCAGGACCACGCTCGAAGGGTACGAACACGAGCCCTTCACCACCTTTGTCCGCGCGCTAATGGAAGTGGGAAAGATCGACGATGATGCAAACTCCTTCCTGCGCTATGCGGCTGCGCGAGACCTATGGGGCGAGCGTCTGAACGATCTGACCCAAGAAGAGTTGGCCTCGCCGGAACGCCTCGTCGCGAAGATAATCGAGCTCAAGCAGGACATGCCCGGATATGAAAACGTGCCGACGACCGCCTTTGTCGAGGCCCTGGCGGTTCTGGGAAGAATCCCCGACGACCTTAACGCGTTCACCAGCACCGCCTCCCTATATGATACGATGCTTCCTCCGGAGGGGAACGACTCCCGAGGCGGCTCGGCGCCGCAGGGCGCAGGAGGCGGAGACACCCCGCCTGCCGCCCCGTCATCACCCCCCGCCACGGGCGCCGGCCGGACCGCGGGCGTCACGATAGGGTCGCTTGATGAAACGGCGGAGGCGCCTGTTGCGCCTTTTTTCATGACGGCGCAGGGCAGATCGTACGGTGCGAAGGTGTTTCTGGGGGCAAGACCCCTTGCGGCACCGTGGCAACCGTTCGCGGCGCCGAAGACGCTAAACCCCCTGTTATCAATAATATAATGCTTGAAAGTGGGATACTCTTGTGTTAGGGCTGGCCGCCAATTTGGAGGAAATGCCATGAAGGAAAAGATACACCCCGTTTCAAAAGACGTGAACATCACCTGCGCGTGCGGGAACGTCGTCAAGACCGTCTCGACGCTCGGCAAGGACTTCACCGTGGACATCTGCTCCACCTGCCACCCCTTCTTCACGGGCAAGCAGCGCATCGTCGACTCGACCGGCCGTGTTGAGCGGTTCAACAAGCGTTACGCCAAGACCCAGAAGAACACCGCGAAGCAGTAGCAGCACATCCTTCACTAAATTTCGATGCCCATGGGAGATCGGTTCTCGTGGGCATTATTATTGGAGCACCATGTTCGCAAAGCTTGAAGACGTCGAAAAGAAGTTCGAGGATCTGACGCGGCAGATCAGCGATCCCGCCGTCGCGTCGGACCAGCAGCGCTACAGAAAACTGGCAAAGGAGAGAGCCGGCCTTTCGGAGCTGGTGGAGGCGTACAGGCGCTACAAGAGGGTTTCGAGCGATATCGAAGGCGCGAGGCAAATCGTGGAGAGCGAGAGCGATGAGGAGATGAAAAAGATGGCGCGCGACGAGCTGGCCCATCTCGAGCTTCAGAAAACCGCCGTCGAGAACGAGCTGAAAAAACTGCTGCTGCCCCGCGATCCCAACGACGAAAAGAACATCCTCCTCGAGATACGAGCCGGCACGGGCGGCGAAGAGGCGGCCCTGTTCGCAGCCGACCTCTTCCGCATGTATTCGCGTTACGCGGAAAGGCACGGTTGGAAGACGGAGATATTGGACCACAGCGAAACGGGGCTGGGCGGAACGAAGGAGATGATCGCCCTCATCTCGGGAGAAAAGGTCTTTAGCGACTTAAAATACGAGAGCGGCGTACATCGCGTGCAGCGTGTGCCGAAGACGGAGGCGTCCGGAAGGATACACACCTCCGCCGTGACCGTGGCGGTGCTGCCGGAGGCGGAGGATATAGATATCGCGATCGAAGAAAAGGACCTCCGGGTCGACGTCTTTCGCGCCTCGGGCCCCGGCGGACAGGGGGTCAACCGGACCGATTCCGCAGTGCGTCTGACCCACATCCCGACCGGCATGGTCGTGCAGTGTCAGGACGAGAGGAGCCAGCACAAGAACAAGGCGCGCGCCCTCAAGATACTCAAATCCCGCCTGCTCGACGTTGAGCGCCAGAAGCAGGACGCGGAACGCACGGCGACCAGACGTTCGATGGTCGGAAGCGGCGACCGTTCCGAAAAGATACGCACGTACAATTTTCCGCAGAACCGCATGACCGACCACCGCATAGGGCTTACTATCCACAACCTGTCGGCGATCCTCGACGGGGAGCTTGACGAGATGATCTCCTCGCTCCGCACCCATTACCAGACAGAGATGCTCTCAAAGAGCCAGACCGGCGAGTTATGCAAATGAAGGACAAGATAGGCGCAAAACTCAAATGGGCCGCGGGCCGGCTCGCCAAGAACAGCATCGAGACATCCGCGCTCGACGCCGAGGTCCTGCTGGCCCACACGCTCGGCGCGGAGAGGATCACCATCCACATCGACAGGGACCGGACGCTGACCGGTGCGGAGCTCGTAAAATTCGAAGATGCCGTCGCGCGAAGATGCGCCAAAGAACCGGTCGCCTATATCACGGGCGTAAAGGAGTTCTGGTCCATCCCGATCAAGGTCACCCGCGACGTCCTGATACCCAGGCCGGAGACCGAAGGGATAGTCGAACATGCGCTGGCCGTCTATCAGGGTACCGCCGTTGACGCGCTCGATCTTTGCACGGGAAGCGGCTGCATAGCCGCGGCGCTCGCAACGGAGCTGCCTGACGCAAGGATCGCGGTCGCCGACATTTCAGCGGCCGCCGTCGAGGTCGCAAGGATAAATCTAGCATTTGCCGGCGGCAGGATAACCTACCTGACCGGCGACCTTTTCAGTGCAATCCCCCTCCTTTGTAAGGAGGGGACAGGGGAGGAACCACTGTTCGACTTGATTACCGCCAACCCCCCCTACGTCTCCGAAGACGAGCTTGAGGGACTCGACGAATGCATCCGGCTATACGAACCGGGTGAGGCCCTTCTGGCGGGAACGGACGGTCTTGCAATCTCGAAGAGAATCATACAGGATGCGCCGAGATATCTGAAACGGGACGGCACGTTGATAATGGAGATGGGGGCGGGACAGGCGCCGGCACTCTGGGAGTTCGCAAACGAAACTGAAAGATACGGATCGATAAGGATATTCGAGGATCTCTCCGGCATAGAAAGGTATTTGGTCTTAGGTCTAAGGTCTCAGGTCTAAGGTCTCATTATGGACAAATTCTTAATACGCGGCGGCAGGAAACTTGAGGGCGACGTCACGATAAGCGGTGCGAAGAACGCGGCGCTTCCCCTGATGACCGCCGCCCTTCTGGCGCCCGGCACGCACACGTTCAGGAACGTTCCGCACCTACGCGATATCGCAACGATGAAGCAGCTGCTCGAGCACCTTGGCGCGAAATGCGGCGACGTGGGTTCGCTTAAAATATCCACCGACGACATCCGCGGCGACGACGCCCCCTATGAGGTGGTCAAGACTATGCGCGCCTCGGTGCTTGTAATGGGGCCTCTGGTCGGGCGTCTCAAACACGCGCGGGTCTCCCTGCCGGGCGGCTGCGCGATAGGCGCGCGACCGATCGACCTTCACCTCAAGGCGCTCTCCGCAATGGGGGCCGAGATCACGCTGCACGACGGCCTTGTCGAGGTCAAGGCGGCGCGGCTCAAAGGAGCGCACGTCCCGTTCGACAAGGTCACGGTGACCGGAACGGAGAATATAATGATGGCCGCAGTACTGGCGGACGGCGTTACCGTACTCGAGAACGCGGCGCGCGAACCGGAGGTCACCGACTTGGCCGATTACCTCATGTCGATGGGCGCTATGATCGAGGGGGCCGGCACCGACAGGATAACGATCGAGGGCGTCCGCGAGCTCAAGCCCGGCAGCCACACCGTCATCTCCGACCGCATCGAAGCAGCGACGTTCATGATAGCGGCCGCGCTGACGGGCGGCAATGTCACGATACGCAACGCTCCCGAAAAGAACCTCGAGACGGTAATGGTCCGCCTCAAGGAAGCCGGCGCCTCGTTCACGCGCACAGGCGACGCGCTCAAGGTGATGGGCCCGCCGCGTCCGATAGGCGTCGACGTCACGACCGCTCCCCACCCGGGATTCGCCACCGACATCCAGGCCCAGTTCATGGCCCTGATGACCGTCGCCGAGGGCACGTCCATCATAACGGAAACGATATTCGAGAACCGCTTCATGCACGTTCCGGAGCTCTCCCGACTGGGCGCGAGGATCTCGATCGAGGGACCCACCGCGGTCGTAAAGGGGAAAAAGGAACTTGTCGGCGCCCCCGTTCAGGCCACGGACCTCCGCGCCAGCGCG
>DYJF01000032.1:2386-11865 GCA_020723205.1 Bdellovibrio sp. | reverse complement strand
GGGCTGATCGCAAAGGGCGAGACGGAGGTGAACCGCATCTACCACCTCGACCGCGGCTACGAGCGCATCGAAAGAAAACTTTCCGCCCTTGGCGCGGACATCGAGAGGATAGCGGGCGCCCATTCCTAAAATCTTGCATTTGAGCGCGCAAAGAAGTAAAAAACGCATTGATGATGATAATCCCGCAAATTTTTATTCGGGGGAAAAAGGCCGTCGCCTTGGAGTGGACCGTCTCCCCCGTCTTTGACGAAGACCCCTTCGCCATGGCCTCGCGCGTGAAAGAAGCCGGCGGAAATACTGTCTACATAGTGGACCTCAACATACCCCATCTGGGAACGAGCGAGAACGCCCCCGTCATACAGAAGATCAGGGACGATCTGGCCCTTTCCGTCTTCATCGGCGGCGCCTTTCGCTCGGTGCGCTCGATCGAATCATACATGGCTCTCGACGTGAGAATGGCCGTGCTCGAGACCGTTGCCTACCAGCAGCCGGCATTCGCTAAAGAGGCATGCGAACGTTTTCCCGACGGGATCGCCGTGAACATCAACGTCAGGGGCGGGCGCGTCATGATACCCGGCTGGACGGTCGCGGCCAATAAGACCTCCCTTGATTACGCGGACCAGTTCGGAGAGGTCGGCGTGAAAACCTTCTTCTATTCCGACGTGGGCAACGACGGTTTCATGGGGGCCGACAATTTCAGCAATCTGCTCACGTTCTGCAAGCGCGTGAGAAAAAGCGTGATCTGCGCAAGCGAGATCAGGGGCTCTGCCGACATCGAGCGGCTTGTCACGCTGGGCGCGCCCGGACTTGACGGTCTTGTGCTCGCCCGCTCCCTTTACGAGGGGAGAGTCGACCTCAAGGCCGCGATCGATTTCGTTACGGACCTCTCCATGGCAAAGTCCAACGAACCCACGCTCACAGAAATGTGAAAAATGCGGGTGAAAGGCGCAAGGCACATGCCTGACGAGTGTATCTTCTGCAAGATAGCGAAAGGCGATATTCCCGCCGAGAAGGTCCTCGAAAATGAGGATGTCCTAGTCTTCAAAGATATTCATCCGGCGGCGCCCACACACCTGATCGTCATCCCCAAAAAACACTATGCCACGTTGAACGACATCCCGCAGGGGGAACTGGCCGTGCTCGCGAAGGTGTTCGGCGCGGTGCAGGAGATAACGAAAAAACTGGGCATCGCCGAGTCCGGCTACAGGACGCTCGTAAACACGAACAGATACGCCGGGCAGATCGTGTTCCACCTCCACTTTCACATCCTCGGGGGCAGACCCTTGGGAACGATGGGCTAAGAAGTTAGGAAGTGTTTAAGTGTAGGAGTGCAGAAGTCCGACTCCCGCACTTCTGCGCTCCTACACTTCCACATTAATAATGAGCGATATAATTTCAATAAACCCCGCCACACTCGAGGAGCTTGCGCGCTTCTCTGTGACGACACCCCAGAAGGTCTCCGAATACGTCGCGGAGGCCCGCGCCGCGTCTCCCATGTGGGGGCGCATGGATTTTTCGGCGCGCGCCGAATATTTGCTCGCGGCGCGCGACTTCATGCTCTCGAACATAGACGATTTCGCGAAGACGATCACGAGGGAGAACGGCAAACCCCTTGCGGAGGCCATCTCCGCGGAGATCTATCCCGTCGCCGACCTCATCCACTATTTCGCGCATCACGCCGAACGGCTCTTGAAGTCCTTCTCGCTGGATATCGGGATATTCAAGCTCTTGTGGAGGAGCTCCAGGATATCGTTCCAGCCGCTGGGCGTCGCGGGAGTCATAAGCCCTTGGAACTACCCCTTCTCCATCCCTGCGGGCGAGATAGCAATGGCGCTCCTGTGCGGAAACTGCGTGCTCTTGAAACCCTCTTCCGCAACACCGCTCGTGGGACAGCGGATCACCGAGATGTTCGAGGCATCCGGACTCCCCGAAGGTGTCTTCCGGGTAGTTCAGGGCGATGCGACGACCGGCACGGCGCTCGTAGAGTCCCGCGTGGACAAGATATTCTTCACGGGAAGCGTCGGCGTCGGCAAGCTCGTGATGGCAAAGTGCGCGGAGAACATGACGCCGCTGGTTCTAGAGCTTGGCGGCAAGGACCCGATGATAGTTTTCCCCGACGCCGACCTCGACGTCGCTTCGTCCGCGGCTGTGTGGGGCGCCTTTACGAACTCCGGACAGTGCTGCGCTTCCGTCGAGCGCGTCTATGTGCACGAATCGATATTCGACGAGTTCGTCGAGATGGCGCTCCAGAAAACGAAGCGCTTGAAACAGGGCAACGGCATGGACGCAACCGTGGATATCGGCCCCATGACCACCCTCTCCCAGCTTCAGACGGTCGAGGCGCACGTGGAGGACGCGAGGCGCCGCGGCGCGAAGATACACTGCGGCGGAGACCGCAACCGCGACCTGCCCGGATATTTCTACAAACCGACCATCCTCACGGGAGTGGACCACAGTTACCAGTGCGTGCGCGAGGAGACCTTCGGTCCTCTCATGCCGGTCATGCCCTTCTCCGACGAAAGACAGGCGATAAAGCTCGCGAACGACACCCCCTACGGTCTCACCGCCTCCGTCTGGACGCGCAACATAGCGAAGGGGCAGGAGACGGCGCGCGAGATACGCGCCGGCACGGTGATGGTCAACGACTGTGTGTTCACGCATGCCATCCCGCAGACACCGTGGGGCGGGCGCAAAGCGTCGGGCTTCGGCCGTTCACATTCGCGCTTCGGCCTGCAGGAGATGGTGGCGATCCATCACGTCCACACGAACCGTCTCATCAGAAAAGATTTCTGGTGGTATCCTTACTCCGCGAACATGGTGAAGAGATTCGCGCGGCTGGCCAAGCGCCTCACGGGCGACCTCGCGTCCAAGGCCCGCGCCCTTCCGACCTTCCTCAAGATATTCAGGATGAAGAAGCTGTAGTTTATGCGCCCTTAGATAGACGGTCATCGTCTACGGGCGCAAAAAAACTATAGGAGCGTACACTGATGGACCGCGATCATTGGGATAGGCATCATAGGGGGTGTGAAAAAGGTCCTCATCCCGAGCACGGCGGAACCCGGCGGAGGCATTCCGGTGCCCGGCAACACCGACGGCAATGAAGGCGCGCCTTCCAGACCGTCATCGTCGCTGCCGATGAGTTTCAAACGATGTTGCAACAATCTGACGAATCTTCCTATCTCCACGTCAAACTCCTGATCGTCCGCTTTTATCACGTCAAAATGGCCGATGAGGCGCCTCAAGGCGGAGGCGATGCGGCGGATGTTCGTCTTCGGTTCTTCGTCGGCCGAGGACAGCGCGTTGATGAGGGCCTTTCTTACGCCCGCGGGCGCGTGCTGGAAAAGCGTCTTGTGCGCCTCGATATCAGCGGCCACCATCGTTCGAACGATCTTCCTTTTCAAAGCGGTCCGCCGTTCGGCGGACATATCGTCCGCATACGGCGTATCCTTCAAGCGTTCGTAGCGGCCGTGATCCATGACGTTCACGAAATAGAGCGCCCGTATGTACTTCGACATTCCGACGCTGCGGTCGCTGAACACGTTCAAATATTCTATCAGGGCCCTGTCGTCCGACGATATCTCTTCGGGGATATGGTGCAGCATCGGCATGCGCTCGTAGAGAACGAGCGAAGGTATCCTCTTTTCGCGGCGTCTTCGCGCAGGTCTTGCAAGCGCCGGCCCTTTCTCCGACGCATGCGTCCCTCCCGCCTCCGAGGGCTCCCATTCAGGCGGCGGTTCTTCACGCATGAAGGCCAATTCGTGGACCTTGTCGACGGTGGTATCTATAGTTATATAACTGTGCCCTATGAGTGGACGCACCGCTTCCGGCGCGGGTTCATCTTTCGACTCCTCTGTCACACCTATCTCGCCCAGCGAGGAGACCGTCCACACGCCGCCGCCCGCTGTCTTGAACATGCTTCTCACCTCCGCGACGACCTCCGCGAGGGTCGGCCCGCGCCGCTCGTTGTGGATCAATCGTCTTACGGCGAAGAGGATGGGGAACAGGAACGGAACGACATTGGCAAGTATCCTCACATCCGTATAGCTTGCGCCAAGATAGGCGGCGGCCTGATGCAGGTTCATGTATTGGGGATATATGCCGGCCGCGACAATGTGGTCGGAGCTAAATTTCAAGCGCCGAACGAACTCCGAGAACGGCTGCCATATCCTGTTGTAGGAGAACGGCGCGCCTCTGACGAGCAGCACCAGCCGCCCCTTTCGCTTGGCGAGAACGCGCGCCCTGATCGTTCCGATCAGGGCCTCAAGGGGTTTCAACCATTTCTGTTCGCCGAAGCGAAGCCAGTCGTAAGAATCGAGGAGATCCAAAAATAGCGCCTTCTTGTCGCCGCCGGCCCTGAAGAACGGATCGTTCATCGCCTCTGCCAGCCGCGCCTCCGAAAAATATCTCTCATCCGCGTCCTGAACGAGCGTTTCGAGCTCTTCCCCGTATCCCTCTTCTTCGAGGGCGTCCCCATCGGCCGCGGCCTTTTTCTTAGCTGTCTCCTTAGCCGCGTCCGAGATGCGCCGCGGAAGCACCTTCAGATGGTACGTCGAATACCCGCGCGACTCCGCATCCCCAATCAATCGCGGGATGACAAACTCCCTTGTCTCGTCGCTGTCGTGCGAGAAGACGACGACCACGCGCTCCGTCTCGATCCACCGGGCGAGCGAACCGGCGAGCGCCGCCCTGAAAGGGCGCTCCGCGATGTCGGCCGGTGCCGGCTCCATCGCGACGATGGAGGCATATTGATCGTGCTGCTTGTTAAGCTCGTAATACAGCTTCGATCTAATACCGGTGGAGACGCCTAACTGCGCCGCGCGGTAGCAAAACCACAGATCGAGCGCGTGTTCCTGAAACAGGAGCGAGGGTCCCGCGCGGCCGCCGAGATAAGTCGCGGCATTGAGAAGTGTCTCTTCGGACGGGGAGGAACGAAACTCACTCAACAGGAGCGGTGCCCCTTCATCGGCAAACGGGTCAGCGCCGCCCATGTAATTTACAATCGCGTTCCATGCGGACAGCGATTCGAAGACCGGATTGTTCTTTGCGATGCGATCACCCATTAAATACCCTCGGACCTGCCTCAACCAACATCGAAACGTAATGCATCAATTTGATAGGCCATTCCACGCGCGCGTCGCATAATATTTTGGGGACCTATATTCCAAAAAACCGCTGATAGGCAAGTAATAAATATCCGCGGGCTGAATGCCTCCCCAAAGCCCGTAAACACCGCGAATAAAATGAGACATGCTGAGCAGGCGTAGAGCAACTCTTCGAGGGCTCCCGGCTTGGCACACACTCCACTAGATTATGAGATTACAGAAGGACCCAAGAAGAGTTGGTCGTAAGACTGCGAGGTATGTCTATCTTATGAGCTACAATCCGCCGGATATCAGACGGTACGTCAGCACTCCGATGCCCAGAAGCCCCATCGCAAGAAGCGCTATGTAGAACAGTATCGTGGCCCATTTGGATTTGGTCGGCCTTTTGAGATTCGCCCAGTGCCACCACGGTATGAATTGATACGGAAGATCCTCTGGCTCCCCTCCTTCCCTGTCGAAGAGCCCCGTGAAAGGCGCGCGCCTTCCCCCCTTTGTCCGCTGCGCCCCCTTGGATGATTGCCCCTGAACGGGAATGCCAAGTTCCTGCGCAGCCCTTTCCTCGGCGGTCCCGCTTATGAACTTCCCCGCCGAAGGCAGAGGGGACGTAGCGATATCCTTCCCGCGCGAGACCGCGAGCGCCAGATACAAGAGGTCCTCTCCCATCGTGCCCAGCCGGTCGCGCCCGAAGACGTCGCCGGGAAGGAGCGCCTTGAGCTGCGCCATCACCTCCGCGAGGACGCCGAAGCGCACGAACTTCTCCACCCGCCCGTCGGCAAGTACCATGTCCGAAATGACGACGCCCTTGTTCCCCTTGGGAACGAGCCCCCTGAAGAGGAACTCGCGTATCTCGTCTATGGAAACCCTTTTGGCGATCAGACGGTCCATGAACTTGGAGAAGAACTCCTTCCACTGCGCCTCCGTCTTCGGAAGAAATCTGGCCCTGCCGTCCGCACTCTCCCTTGCCACATCACGTCCGCCTTCGAAACGTTCAACGACCAGTTGCTCGGAGGCGGACAGGAGGCGCTCCACCTTAGTCAGCAGCTCCGCCCGCTCTGCCGGCGCGCCCCTCGCCGTCCTCTCGCCCAGATAGTTTTCGTAGGCGCGCCCCTCATGCCTTACGAGCTTCCCTTCTCTTATCTCCATGTCCTTTGCCAGCTCCGCGCGGGCGGCGTCCCTTAGCGGGGCCCTTTCTTCCTTGCCCTCCGCCTTTCCGTCTTCGCGCCTGTCGTGGACGATGCGCTCGCGTCCGGGGAGACGAAAGTGCTCGTAGACCTGCGCCGCGTCCACGTTCTTGGCCGCCGCCTGTATGAAGTGGGGCAGCATGCGCATCACCTGAAAGCGATCGCCTCCTATCGCCTCCGCGAACTGCTGCTTGGCCTCCTCTATCTGCGCCGCCGGGGCGTTGGAATTGACGAGGTCTATTATGCGTGTGGCCATGTCCCGCTGTTGCTGCGCGAAGTGGAGCGGCTGTATGGCATCGCCTTCTTTCGGTCTTCCGCCTGAATATGGCATCGGTCCCCCTGGAGTTTCGATTATACGCCCGCTTCTTTCAAAGCTCAACCCCCTGACTTGCTTTTCTCAAGCTTCTCGCCTAGTAGATCGTTACATGCCGGATTCCATTGCCGACATCATAAGGACGATTTCGGGCGACGCGCAAAGTATCAACGTGAACGGCCTTTCCGGTTCCGCGGGCGCGTACCTTCTCTCTAAGATACGCCATGCCAGCCCGGATCGCACGATACTCGTCGCGGTGTCCACGCCTGAACGCGCGCGCGAAATAGAAGAGGACCTCCGTTTCTTTTGGAGCGCGGAGAACAGGTCCAAACTTGTCTCCTTTCCGGCGCCGGACGTCATGCCCTACTCGCAGCTTTCGCCCGAACCGCGCCTGATGGCCGACAGGATCGGCATACTCTTCGATCTCGCCCACAGCAGGAGCATGGTGATCGTCTCCCCCGTATCCGCCTGCTTGAGGTTCCTGCCGCCCAAGATGTTCATCGCGAACTCCGCGCGTGAGATAAGAACGGGAACGGTGTTCGACCGTGACGAGTTCGCATCGTGGCTCTCCGAGATGGGATATACCGATACGGGCCTCGTTGAGGACGAAGGCGAGTTCTCGCTCCGCGGCGGGATCGTTGACCTCTGGCCGCCGACCGTCGAGGAGCCGGTGCGCATCGAGCTCGAGGGGGACAAGATCGTCTCGATGCGGCACTTCGACCCGGCGACGCAGCGCTCGCGCGGGGATATCCTTGAGATCACCGTCATTCCGGTAAGGGACCTTCCCTTCACGAAAGAAGGTTGCCGTATCGCGGCGAACGCCGTCAACCGGCTGGCCGAAGATTCCGATTTTCCCGTGGGCGAGAAGCGGCGCCTGCTCGAGATGATAAGCGAACGGATCGCGTTCGCCGGCATAGAGAGTTTCATGCCTCTCTTTCACGGCGCCGTCGCAACGATATTCGATTATCTGCCCGCAAACGCCCTTATCGTAGTCGACGACCCGGCGGCTACGGCCGAGGCGGCCCGCGCATATCTCGGGGCTCTGGGCGATCTCGCCCGGCACACGACCAGCGTCGAGCGGCTGATGCCGCCCCTGCGTCTCTACTTCGACCATGAAAGATTCGAAAAGGAGACGGGCAGGTTCCAGAACATGACATGGAACGCGCTGATAACGTCGCCTTCTCCCTCATCCGCCGGCAGTGAGCGCGCGTCGCTTGCCGTTGAGACCTTCACGAACGCGGATATTCGTCCGAAGATGGAGGGCCGCTTGAAAGAGGAGGACCCGCTCTCGCCGGTGGTCCATCTTTTGGCCGAGCGTCAGGCCGCCGGCGAAAGGATCGTGCTCACCTGCCACACGAACGTGCAGGCGGAGCGCCTCTCCGACCTCTTTCGCTGGCACGGAATGGCGTTCTCGGAGTTCGGCGCGCCTTTCGAAACGCTTCAGGACCTCGCGAGCTCCCAGTTCCGCCTGCGCATCGGACGCCTTTCGTCGGGATTCAGATGGCCCGCCGAGAAACTTTCCATCATGACCGACGAGGAGATCTTCGGCTCGAAGGCGGCAAGAAGGCCGAAGGCGCGTCCTCCGATAGACCATTTCACCTCCTTCTCCGAAATCGCCGAAGGCGACTACGTCGTCCACGAGCTGCACGGCATAGGGCGTTATCGCGGTCTCAAGAACCTGAAGATAGAGACGACGAGCAGCGATTTCATACTCCTTGAATATCTTGGCGGCGACAAGCTATACCTCCCCGTCTATCGTTTGAACCTCCTGCAGCGATATATCGGGCCGGGGGATGGGCCTGTGTTCCTCGACAAGCTCGGCGGCACGCGCTGGGACAAGGCGCAAAAACAGGCGAGACACGACATCCTCACGATAGCCAAGGACCTCCTCAAGATCTACGCCGAACGCGAGGTCTACGCCGGCCACCCCTTTCCGCCGGCGGACGCTAACTACGAGGAGTTCTCCGCCGCCTTCCCGTTCGACGAAACGCCCGATCAGGAGCGCGCCATCGACGACGTCGTCCGCGACATGGAGATCGAACGCCCTATGGACCGCTTGATCTGCGGAGACGTGGGTTACGGCAAGACGGAGGTCGCCATGCGCGCCGCATTCAAAGCGGCGATGGCCGGAAAGCAGACGGCGGTGCTCGTCCCCACTACGATCCTGGCCTTCCAGCATCACGAATCGTTCATGAAGAGGTTCGCCACGACGCCCGTGCGCATTGAGATGCTCTCGCGCTTTCGCATGAAAAAGGAGCAGCAGGCGATAGTGGAGGAGCTGTCGCGGGGGACGATAGACGTAATCATCGGCACGCACCGTCTTCTGCAAAAGGACGTCGTGTTCAGGGACCTGGGGCTTTTGGTGATCGACGAGGAGCAGCGCTTCGGGGTCGCGCACAAGGAGAGGATAAGAAAGCTTCGCGCCACGGTCGACTGCCTGACGCTAACGGCGACGCCCATCCCGCGCACTCTCCACCTGTCGCTCTCCGGGATACGGGACATAAGCGTCATCGATACGCCTCCCGTCGACCGCCTCTCGATATCAACACACATCGTTCCGTTCGACGACGGCGTGATAAGACACGCCGTGCTTCAGGAGATCGCCCGCGGCGGGCAGGTCTTCTTCGTGCACAACAGGGTGGAGACGATCGCCTCGATGAAGGGGCATCTGGAAAAACTCGTGCCCGAGGCGTCCATCGCGGTCGCGCACGGCCAGATGGACGAACGCGAGCTCGAGAACGTGATGACGCGCTTCATCACGAAACAGCACAACGTCCTTCTGACCACCTCGATCATCGAATCGGGGCTGGACATTCCTTCCGCGAACACGATCATCGTGAACCGCGCAGACACCTTCGGTCTGGCGCAGCTCTACCAGATAAG
>DYJF01000032.1:0-2376 GCA_020723205.1 Bdellovibrio sp. | reverse complement strand
TCGGCCGTTCGAACCTCAAGGCCTACGCATATCTTCTGATACCGGCCGACGGGGAGATCACTCACATAGCGAAAAAACGCCTGACCGTCCTGCAGCGCTTCACGGAGCTGGGATCGGGGTTTCAGATCGCGATGCACGACCTTGAAATACGCGGCTCGGGCAACATCTTGGGCCGCGCGCAGTCGGGCCACGTTGCCGCGATCGGTTACGAGATGTACGCGAAACTCTTAAACCGCGAGATAAAGAAGCTGCAGGGAAAGAAGGTCGAAGAGGAGACCGATCCGGAGCTCAATCTCTCCATCACCGCGTTCCTGCCCGAAAGTTATATCGCCGATGCCGGCACGCGCATGGACCTCTACAAGCGGCTCGCTTCCCGCGAGAACACCTCCGAAGTGGCAGAGATGGAAAAAGAGATCGCTGACCGCTTCGGAGAGCTTCCGCCGGAGGCAAAGAACCTGATCGGGGTGATGGAGATCAAGGTGGAGGCGAAGGGCTTGAAGATAAGACAGATCTCGTTCGACGGAAGGACCTTCGCGTGCGGGCTTGAAACATCAAATCTTCTTGATTTACGATTAGTTACAGAACTTATCGAGAAAAACCCTGAACGTGTAAGATTGAGACCTCCCGACCGGATACTCTATATCACACGGGGGCTTGAGGGCCCGCGTGACATAATAGAAGAGGCCAAAAACTTCTTGAGGATGCTCCGTCTCTGTGTTAGCAACGCGCCCGAATGACACACTCAAAGACCCTCATGGCCGTCGTCGCCGCTTTGCTGCTAGCCGCCTGCGGGGGGCCCGTAGTCGCCGAAGTGGACGGCATAAAGATCACGGCAAGTGAGCTCCAAAATTCCATTAAGCTGGAAAAGGAGAAGTACGACCCGGTCCTTTTAAGATCGGAGGAGAACTCCCGCATTCTAAAGCGCGCGGTCCTCGAGAACCTCATACAGGAGGCGGTCCTTATCTCTGCGGCGAAAAAAGAAGGGATCACCGTTTCCAAGAAGGAGGTCGCGGACCATATAGCCGGCGCCGCGGAGCCGCAGATGCTGGAAAAAATGGATATCCCGCAGTGGTTCTGGAAGGAAAAACAGAAACGCCGCCTGCTCATAGCAAAGCTCATAAAGCAGGACCTTGCGGACAAGACCTCCGTCGCGCCCGAACAGATCGGCGCATACTACAACGGCCACAAAGCGGACTTTCACAAGCCCGTTCAGTACCACGCCCGCCAGATAGTGGTGGACAACAAGGAGCTCGCGGGTAAGATCCTGGGGCGACTCAAGAAAGGCGAGGATTTCGCGAAGCTCGCCGAAGAGTTCTCGCTGTCGCCGGACAGGAAGCACGGCGGCGATCTGGGATTCTTCAACGCGGAGACGTTCCCTCCCGTCTTCGCCGAGATATGCGGAAAGCTCAAACCCGGCGAGACGAGCGGTGTCGTCGCGACCGATTACGGGTTCCAGATATTCGGGCTTATTGAAAAACGCGACGCAAAACAGCTTACGCTGGAGGAAGCGAGACCGGAGATCGAATTTCTCCTGAAAGAGAAAGAAATGGAAAGCTCCTTTGCGAACTGGTTCGCCGAAAAACGCGGTTCCGCAAAGATAACGATCGATGAAAAAGCGCTGGAGGGCATTAATGGATAATAATGGCGCAAGGCGCAGGGCAACGGGTGCAGGGCATATTAAAATCGGCGCTTGGCTCAAGGCGGCGGGCGCGCTGTCTATGTTGGCCGCGCTTCTATTCACGGCGGAGACCGCCTTAGCGGAGACCGTGGACAAGATAGCCGCGGTGGTCAACGGCGACATAATCACAAGCTCCGACGTGAACCACGCCATGGCCCTCTACCAGCACAGCAGCAAGTCGGAAAAGAATCAGGAGAACATGCGCCGCGAGATACTGGACCGGCTCATCGACGACCTCATCCTCAAGAGTGCGGTCGAGAAGGCAAAGGTCACCGTCGACGACGAGGATCTCGCCCGCGCGGTCTCGAACGTCCTGCGCCAGAACCGCATGACGCCTGAACAGCTCAAGTCGGACCTGGCTGCCAAGGGGATAAGTTACGACGCGTATAAGCAGCGGCTGGCGCAACAGATCATGCTCGTCAAGTTCACGAACCAGGTCGTGGGCCAGCAGGTGAAGCTCACCGACAGGGACGTACGCGACTATTTCGAGAGGAACAGGGACCGTTTCGGCGGGGAAGGCGCTAGTTTTGAATCCGTGAAGGAGAAGGCCTACGACATGCTCTATGAGGAACGCATGGATGAGGCGCTCCATAACTATCTTCTGGCGCAGCGTCAGAAGGCGTACATCGATATCCGTTAAGCATATGATACGCATCGGCATAACGATGGGCGATCCGAAGGGGATCGGCCCTGAAATA
>DYJF01000031.1 GCA_020723205.1 Bdellovibrio sp. | reverse complement strand
CCGCCGCCGTGCGGGCGGCGCCCATGAGCACGGCCAGCGGCGTGGGATAAAGGTTCGTCAGCTTGTACAGCGGGAAAAAACGCGTGAAGTGGAGCGGTACGTGCGGCCCCAGCTCGCCCGACACCCACGAGACGATCTCCTTTATCTGTTCCTCCTTGTCGTTCAAAGTGGGCACGATAAGGTGTATCAGCTCCGTATGAACGCCGAGCCGCTGGGCCGTTTTTATAAAACGTTCGACGGGGCCACGCGTTCCACCCACCACGTTCCTGTAGAATTCCGGGTCCCCCTTGAACGTGATAGAGGCGCCGTCGGTTACGGAGAGAAGTTCGTTCGCCGGCGCGTCGTTAAGATAGGCAGCGGTCACAAGGACGTTCTTGACCCCCTTCGATCTGGCGATGCGGCTTGTGTCGAGAGTGTATTCGAAATACGTGCAGGGCTCCGTATATGTGTACGCGATGGAGGGACACCTGTTCTTTGCCGCCTCACGGACGACATCCTCCGGGAGCAGTTTTATGTTGGAAATTTCGTCCGGATATCTCTGGCTGATGTCCCAGTTCTGGCAGTAAAGGCAGTTCAAGTTGCAACCGGCGGTGGCGAGCGAAAAGATCGTGGAGGAGGGCAGGAAATGGAAGAGGGGCTTCTTTTCGACCGGGTCTATATGGGTCGCGCACGGTCTGCCGTAGATAAGCGTCACAAGCTCGCCGTTCCGGTTGAAGCGGGCGCGGCAGTAACCGTGTCGGCCCGGCGGTATCTCGCAGCCGCGCGGACAAAGCTCGCATATGACGCTATTTCCCGCCGCCATCGTTCTCCTTTGCGTGCATGGCCGGATGGCCGGAAAGTTCCCCGCGCTTTATCATTTCCTCGACGCGCAACGATCTGTCCCCCTCTTCTTCGAGGCGCGCATCGTAGAGTTTTTTGAAAAAATCGCTTTCCGCGGCTTGCGGAGCGGTCGAAGAAGTGGTCACCGCTGGCGCGGTGGGCGCGACAGCCAAGCGCCTTGCCGAGTTCGATACCGACCAAACAGTGGCGGCGGCGATCGCCGTCATGACAAGCAATATTACGAGATTTGCCCTCTTCATATTATTTGCATTTCATCCTGCAGCGGACCTTCACTGAAACCTTGGACAACGTTTCTATCACGAGCCCCGTGGGGCAGAAGAGCCGGCACCAAGGGCGCCTTACGAACAGGGCGGCGGCCAGTATCACGCCGGTCTGGACCCATACCGCGCTGCCGGCATCCTTTGCGAAGCACAATGAGAACGGCTCTACGTTAAGCATCGCCTTCACATTGAAGACGAGAACGGCAGCGAGCGTTCCCGCGAGCACGAGCCACCTGAAATGTCTTGCATATTCCATCCGGCCTTCTCCCACCTCGCACTTGGGAAGCCCAACGGCGGAGGCCGCGTCCTGCATGGCGCCGAATGGACACAGATAGGAACAGTACAGCGGGCCCTTGACGAGCGCGGACACGACCGCAAAGACCATGAACATCGCCGCCGTCCCGTAGCTCAAAGTCATGAAATTACCTATTGTGAGGGGCGCGTTGAAGATAAGGCCCGTGAATATGAACGACAGGAAAAGCGCGGACGAACGCAGAACCTTTTTGTGCGGAAATTTGACCGCGACGATTGAAAGGGAGATGAGCACAAGCGCCGCAAAGTTGGACCATGTCAGTATGCGTTCGATCCGGAACCCCGCCGGCGCCGTTGCGTGCCTTTTAACGCTAAGGACGCCGCCGGATATGATCTTGTCCGCCAATGTCTCGGCCGTCGCCCGAATGTCGTCCCGCATTGCGATCGAGGATATCGTGGCGCCGGTCACCGCTTCTATGTCCCGCCACGCATCTTTCGGGTTCCGCTTGAGAAATTTTCTGAGGAAATCGGAAGAAAGGACCCTTTCCATCTGGCTTCGTCCCTCGTTATGGGACAAGAGCTTGAGTCCGGAGACCCTACCTTTTTCATCGACGCCCACAAGCAGCGCTATTTCGTCCTGATAGCCGGCGATCTTGGGCGGGACGCTTGTGGATACGGCCGCCACCCCGATCGAATTTCCTTCCGCGTCGAAAAGGCGGTAACAGTCCACGGGATCATTTATGTGCCTCGCGGATACGGCGCCGGGCACGACGGATAAAATGTCAATGTTTTCCGGTTCAGGAAGAGCCGAAAATGCGGCGGCCCCGCAGAGGAGGAGCCCCGTCATGACAAAAAAACGTACCAACCGTTTCGACATGACGGTACTATGGCCCCACTTGAAAGGGGCTGTCAACCGTGTTGCTTTTTCGGGCGTTTCCGTATAGCCAGTACGGGATGGCGAGGCGCACGTACATTATGATCGCACTTCTCGCGGCAGCGGTTTCCTGCGGAGGAGCGAGCGACGAGTACTATGAGGACGTCGTCACCGGCTCCACTCCGATAGTCTCGCGCCTCGACCCGGCGCTGGGCCCAGCCGGCACGGCGGTCACGATCTTCGGGTTGGGCTTTTCATACGTCACGCCTACCAACATCGTAACGATGGGAACGGAGGGGGCCGCAGCGGAGACTTACACGATACTTCCGAGCCCTACGGCTTCGGAGATAGAATCCATAACGTTCACGGTTCCGTTGGGCCTCGCTCCGGGGAACTATCCGGTGGTCGTCGTCGTCCACGAAGCGGCCAGCAACTCCAACGTCGAATTTCAGGTGACGCCATGAACCTTGACGCAATGATACGCGAGGCGACGGGCGACGAATCCACGCTCAAGGAGATAGTGAAGCTTCACGGGGACGCGTCATACCGCACGTATTTGCGCGCGGTTATGGACGACGGCAGGACCTTCATTCTCATGCAGATGCCGGCCGGTAAGGCGTCGGCGTCGGAAGAGATAACGAACTTGAGCGGTACGCACGAAGAACTTCCTTTCATAAACGTCGCGCGTTTTTTGGACGGCAGGGGCATCAGGGTCCCCAAGATCTACAAATACTTCGACGCGGAACACGTCATGGTGCTCGAGGACATGGGCGACAACCTCATGGCGAAGAACGTAGAGGGCGCAAGCGACGACATCAGAAGGAACTGGTACAGGCGCGCGATAGATCTTCTGGTCTTGCTTCAGGCGAGAACCGAAGGTCGGGAGAGATCGGAATGCGTCGCCCTGAACCGCTCCTTCGATCCGACGCTTCTCAACTGGGAGTTCGACCATTTTCTCGAATACGGCGTCGGGGAGCGTCTCGGCAAAAAGATGACGCCCGCCGATCATGAGATATTCACAAGAGAGACTCGCAATATCTCCTCCAAGATAGGAAAACTCCCCTACGGTTTCACTCACAGGGATTTCCAGAGCCGCAACATTATCATAATGAACAATGATCTCTGCATCATAGACTTTCAGGATGCGCTTCTGGGGCCTCAAGTCTACGATCTTGTCGCTCTCCTGCGGGACTCGTATGTCGCGTCGTCGCAGCCGCTTTTGTGCGTTACTATTGCGGCAGAAGGGATTGCGACTATGAAACTGTGAGGGCGGAGTTCGATCTCGTAACGTGCCAGCGCAAGCTCAAGGACGCGGGACGTTTTGTTTATATAGACCGCGTTAAAAAGAACCCGCACTTCTTGAAATATATACCGGCGTCGTTGGGCTACGTGAAACAGGCGCTCGAACGTTTGCCGGAGCACGCATCATTATATGAGATGTTGAAGAGGTACGTGCCGGAGTGGAACCAATGAAAGGCGGTATCACAAAAGCGATGGTCCTTGCGGCAGGGCTGGGGACCCGTCTTAGGCCCCTGACGCTTACGGTGCCCAAGCCGCTTTTGTGCCTGGATTCGCAAAAGCTCGTTGACTATCCGCTTTCTCTGCTTGCGAAGGGCGGCGTCAGGAAGGTCGTGATAAATCTCCATCATCTGGGCGATATGATCCGTGAATACGTGGGCGACGGGAGACGCTACGGACTGAATGTCTCCTATTCCTTCGAGCCCGAGATACTTGGGACCGGCGGCGGCATCAAGAACGCGGAAAGTTTCTTCGGAGGAGAGCCCTTCGTCTGCATCAATTCGGATTCTCTCATCAAGGCGGATATAAAAGCCCTGATCGCGGCACATCTCGCATCGAACGCCGATGCGACGATGGTCCTCAAGGAACGCAAGCCCTCCGATCCCTACGCGGGCGTCAGTGTGAAAGAAGGCATCGTGAAGGGGTTCGGCGACGGAGATCATTTCTATACGGGGCTTCAGGTGATAGGTCCACGCCTTCTCAAGATCCTTCCCCCGGCGGGAAGGATCTCCTGCCTGATAAACGACGGCTATAAGAAGCTCATCGCCGCGGGCGGCAATGTCGCCGCCTTCATATACAGCGGCTACTTCAGCGATCTTGGAACGCCGGAGCGCTACGAACGGGCGAAGGAAGACATCGCCCGGGGCGCCTACAGGTCCGAGACCTTGTAGATCTCAACACCTCCCGTATCTGAAGAGGCGAGGATCTGGCCGGCGAACGACGGAAAGCTTGCAAGCCCGTTGAACGAACAGCTCTTGCACTTCGAAAATATCGCCGGCGCCGCCGGCGCCGCCACGTTTATGATCCAGAAGGGCGCGGCCGTTCCGACAGGCGTCGAGACGAAGAGCTTGTCCTGAAGGAGAACGATGGAAGAGTTGGAGAGCCGGCTCGTCGTCCCTTCCGAGGACGGCAGCGACGTTGATGAGATATCCGTCACGGGAGCCAAGAAGTTCCTTATCTTGATCGTCTTGTTCTGTATGAACGCGAAGCGCGTTCCAGCGTCGTCGAGGTCTAAGTCCATCACGTTCCTTGCGGAGAAGAGAGAGGTGATATTGACCGGCGCGGGCGGCGACGCGAGCGGTGTCTGGAACTGTTTCAGGCCGCCGGCGCAGGAAAAGACCGCGGTGTAGATGCCGGACGGGCTCTTTGTGATCTTCTGGAACCTGGCCCGCCTGTCGAACTCGTCCCCTTCGAGCGAGATCATGTTAGTGAATCCCTGAAGCGCCGGATGGTACTTTTCGTCGGAAACGGTCGCGCCGTACACGACGCCCTGATAGTAGTGCTTTCCGCCGGCGAATCCGTAGAGGAGAACGAAGAGTTTTCCTTCCGCGAAGGCCATGTCGGCTACGTCGCGCGCGTCCTCGAGCGCCTTCGTGTCGCCGCCTCCGACGTCGGGAAAGTTCTTGAAATGGTTCGCATCGCCGGTCCTGTTGAACGAAAGCTGACCGCGCGTCAGGGAGTCGAGTCTCCTTTGCCATTCGATGCGCCACGGCCCGCCCGGATTCGACCATGCGAATGCGTAATTGTCGCCGTCATAGGCAGCGCGAGCGGCATACGCGTCCGTCATGGTGGACGTGAAATCGATCCTGTTCCTCTCCACGGCGTTCTCAAGATAGGGAACGCCGCCGCGTTCCGAGGTGGTGTCTATCGCGGCGAGATAGCCGCCCCTCCCGTCCTCGAGCCGCGTCTTGATGGAGCCGGTCTCGGTGAGAAGGGTTCCGTCGGACCTCACTATTTCGAGCGAGGACGCGCCGCTCCCGTCGGCGCCCTTCACCGCGACGAACGTCGCTGCGATGAACGAGTCGCCCGCCGAAGAAATGACGCTCAAGTTGGCGGGCACGCCCGCGATGAGGCCGTTGCGCACGTCATATGCGGGGCCGGTCTCCCACTTCTCCTTTCCGGAGCTGTCCGCGGTCTTCGTCATCACTGCCAGAAAATTGGGCGCCCTGAAGGACGCCTTGTCGTTCACCACGGCCGCATGGAAGATGAGCGGGGGCGCGTCCTCGCTCTTGGCGTAGGTAGTTATCGCCGCGCGCGCGAAGTGAGCCGCTTTAGCGCCGATCGTCGCAGGGTCGCGGTAGATGAAAAAACCGCCGGTCAGGGCGTCGACGCCGAGCGATGTGTCAAGGGAGGTTAGGTCTCCGCCTTTCGCCTCTTCGCGCATGCAATTGATCTTTTCTGCGGTCGTCGGCTCGCTGCAGGATGTGACCACGAAGCCGTCCACGGCCGCCTTTTCATAGGCGAGGCCCGCAACATAAAAGTTCGTGCCGTCGCTTGCGACGTCGGAGGGAATGAACTTGTCAAAGCCGGTGAGCCCCGTGTCGGAGACGAAGGCGACGTTTTCCACCCCGTGGGAGCCGATATCGACCGCGCGCACGATGGCGGCGGACGGACCGCCGGCAAGTTCTTCCAGCACGGGATCGAAGGTCTCGGCGAAGGTCGGCGTAAAACCACCGGCTGTGTTTTTCTTGGCCAGCACCATCGCCTTTGTGGAGGCGACGGCTACCTTTGCAGGCGTGTAATTCACCTCGCCGTCCTTGAGCACAGCAGACGAAGAAAGTATATCGTAGCATCCTGCGCCGGCGGAGAGTTCCTCCTCGCCGACAGAGAGGACGTATCCGTCCCCTGTGACGAAGAAGAACCTCGTCTTGTCGTCCTGTTTTGACGCCGCAACGGAGAGGACGCCGGCCGGGACCGGCCTGTAAGCAAGCTCGCCGAACTTGCCGTCCTCTTTTATATCTATGATGCCGATGCCGCGCGTACTCCCGTAAAAGATCTTGGGCGCGGCGGAAGAACCGTACGAGATCATGTCGGTGACCGCCCCTTCGTTCTTCAAAAGAAGCGGACCAAGCGTAACGCCCGCGGTGCCGTATTGTATCGAAGGGCCCTGGCCCCATATGGCGAGCGTCAGCGGTTCGGCGTCTTCCATCGACACCAAGCTGCTTGAAACGGCCCTGATCTGGCCGCCGATGTTCCCCATGAAATGTTCAAGAAAGGGTTCCGGTTCGATCGTAACTTCCTTGGACTCCCCGGTCAGTCCGTCCTTTATCGTATACTTATCGCTGGATGTTACGCAGATCTCGCCGCTTGCGCCCGTCGATGCCAAGGGAACGGTAGTGCCTCCGCCCCCGCTGCAAGCGGTAAGGGAGATCGAAACTGCCGCGAACAATGTAAGAAAACGGTTCATGGCGCACCCCTTTTAAAAGGCCCGTTGCTTTTCAAACATAAGAAGGCAGCGTTTATCGCCGCCCCCTATAGTGTACGGATGGCTCTCCTTGAGCTTCAGGCCGTATTTTTTTATGACGTCCTCCGCCTTCTTCAGCTCCTCCTGCCAGCGGGCCCCCTTCATGGCGATGGCGCATCCCCCGTCATTGTAATAGGGTTCAGCAAGTTCCAGAAAAAGTTCCAATGGCCATGTCGCCCTCGATATCACAACGTCGAACGGCCCGTGAGTACGGAATATCTCCGGGTCCTCGGCGCGCCCTTGTATCGCCTCGATCCCCTTAAGCCCCAGTTCGAATATGACCTGCCGGCAGAAATTGATTTTTTTCCGCGTACTGTCCAGAAGCATCACATGGATGTTCGGGCACTCGATCTTGATCGGGATGCCGGGAAAACCGGCGCCGGTTCCGATGTCGACAAGCGTTCTTGCACCGGCAAGAAAAGATACGGGTGCCTTCGAATCCTCAAAGTGTTTTTCGCGGATGTCTTCGGGGTCGGTGATGGCGGTCAGGTCCATCGTTTTGGACCATTTTAGGATGAGTTCAGTGTAATGCAGGTACTGTTCTTCCTTCGTCATATTCTTATCTTCATGCCTTCACGGGAGAGCGTGACGGCGATCTTCAACCTGCGGGCCAGCTTCTCCACGGACCTTGCGATGCGGTCGATGTCCGTGTCCGTGGACGACGGATCGTAATGAAAGAGAACCAGCTTTTTGATCCCGGCATCGAACGCAAGGCCGACCGGATAAAAGTAAGGGCTGTGGCCCCAGCCGCGCTTCGATTCGTACTGTTTCGGCGTGTACTGGGCGTCGTGGATCAGGACGTCCGCGCCTTTCAGCCATTTTACGAGCCGGCGGTGCGTCTCGCCGGACGGCTCATTGTCGCTGATATATGCGAGCGTCTTTTTACCCGGAAGCAGGAACTTGAAGGCATATGAGCCGTCGGGATGGTTGCACTTGAAGGACGAGACGGTGATCTTCCCGCACTTTATTGAGTCGTTCTTGAATTCCCGAAAATGGAGCGCTGCCGGCGCCTTCGTGATATCAACAGGAAAATACGGCGGCTTAAGGATGCGTCCGAGGTCCGCTTTCAGTTTGGCGCCGCTGCGGCCCGGGCTCGCTACGACGAGCGAAGCGCCCTTTTTGTAGAGCGGCTTGAAGAAGGGGAGTCCTATGACATGGTCGAGATGCAGGTGCGAAAGGAGCAGCGTGGCTTTCAGCGCACCGCGCTTTTTTGCCGTCTCGCGGCCCAATATCCGGATACCCGTGCCAGCGTCGCATATAATGACGTCCCTGCCGGAAGATATCTCGACGCAAGGGGTGTTGCCGCCGTATCTTACGGTCCCGGGACCGGGGGCGGCCATCGAGCCCCTGACACCCCAGAATTTGACCAAGGTTTTTTCCATGCGAAAAACCCTAGCACATTTTTTCGGAATAGGTATATAGGAAATATGAGCTTCATTTCCGACGTCCTGTCCCAGCATTATGTCGTGGCGGCGATCGCGGTCATCCTCATGGGGTACTGGCGGATCGCCAAGAACAGCGGCCGGCTGCCCCACATACCGCTGGGCCTTTTTATCCTGTACCTTTTGATCGTCCTGGCGAACCTGACACTTGCGGCGTACGGCTTGACCGGATGGTCGGGGAACTTGGTCCTTGCCGCGACGATAGTCCTCTACTGCGCCGTCGCACGACTTGTCTTCTACATTCTCATAGACGTGTGGCTCACCAGGCGGATGAAGTTCCCGCTTCCGAGGATCACGCGTGACGTGGCGCTTGTCGTTATATTCGCTGTCATCGTCATTATCCTTCTGCACAAAAAGGGCGGGGTCAATCTCGCCTCTCTCTTGACCACCTCGGCAGTCTTGACGATGGTCATAGGTCTCGCTTTGCAGGACACGCTGGGCAACCTGTTTTCCGGCCTCGCGCTCCAGACCGAAAAGCTCTTCCAGATAGGGGAGTGGATATCGTTCAGGGAACATGTCGGTCAGGTCGTAGGGATGACGTGGAAATCAACACTCATAAAGACGCTGGAGAACGAGCTGGTCTACATTCCGAACAACGTCATCTCCAAGGAGATAGTAAAGAACTACTCGCGCCCCGAACCGAAGCACGTCGCCTATCTGGAGATAGGCGTCGAGTACGGCTCGCCTCCCAACAAGGTGCGCGACGTGATACTCGACGTGCTCTCCGAACATCCTAAGGTCCTGAAGGTTCCGCCCCCGCAGGTCCGGCTCATTTCGTTCGGCGATTTCGCCATCACATATCAGGTCAGGTTCTGGAACGACGATTTCGGAGGGGAAAAACTGCTCAAGGCCGAGCTCATGAACATGGTATGGTACGCGTTCAAGAGGAGCGGCGTCCGCATCCCCTTCCCGATACGCGACGTACAACTGCGCCACATCGAGGAACGAAAAGAGAGGGCCGCTCACGAGGAGCTTAAACGCGAATTCATCGGCTCACTTAAAAAGATCCCAGTGCTGGCCCCGCTGCCTTCTGAAGACGTCGACGTGCTGGCCTCGCGTGTTTCGTTTGAGGTGTTCGGTAACGGCGAGGCGATAGTTCATCAGGGCGAAGAGGGTGATTCAATGTACGTCATCCACCGCGGTTGCTGCGACGTCCTCTTGGAGGACGACGGCAGAAGGCATGTTGCCACTTTGAAAGACGGGGATTTCTTCGGCGAGATGAGTCTTTTGACGGGGGAGAGGCGCACAGCGACGGTCGTGGCGAAGGGAGACGCGGAGGTCTTCGTCATAGATAAATGCTCGTTCGGGGAGATCATCAAGGCACATCCGGCCATATCGGAAACGCTGGGACAGGCGCTGGTGAAACGTCAGGCGGGTCTCGCGGCGAAGCAGGGCAGGAAAGAGGAACCGTCGCCGTCCGCGACGTCACAGCTGGTTTCCAAGATCAAATCATTCTTCGGAATAGGATGACCGAGCTGGCTTACGTCCAACTCTTCTTGAGGTCCTTCTGGAATCACAGAATTGCCCTACGCCGGCTTGATCAGCCGATTCGCTTCGAACTAGTTTTTCAGGAGCAGTTCGCTCTCGGCGAGGCGCGAACGGGCGTCCTGCTCGTAAGTTTTAAAGTCAACGCCTTTCGCGCCTATCGCAACGGCCACTTCGTCGGCGGTCAGTTTGTCGCCCGCATAGAAGAGCGTATCCTTCAGATATTTCCCCACGTCCTTGTTCTTGTGCCATTCCTTTCCGAATTTCTTCGATAATGCGCCGTCGATCTGCGCGGCGAGAACAAATGAGCGCACGTAATCGACGGCGTAGAGGAACTCGTCTATGTCGGTGAGATATCTATCAGCATCCATGTCTTCCATCGGGAAGGCGTAGGCCTTTTCAAAGAGGCGGCGATACGCCTCGCGCTTGTCCTTCGTGTCCCCGTTGTAGATCCCCTTCCATAGTTCCGGGTTCCCGTCGTGATAGATGGATTCGTAGATGAGCTTGGCGCCTGCGTATCTGCGCATGAAGTAGAGGTCGTTTAAGAGCGCGAAGCGCACGAGCTTTGCGATGTCGCGGTCGGTCAGCATCGGGACCTGTTTGTCCTTGGGCCGGTCCTTGTTCCACTCTGCTATGAAATCGCGGTAGTGGCGGAGGAAATCGGCGTCGGCAAAACGTCCTTCGAAGAGCCCTGCGTACGATTCGGTCGCGGCGTAGTCGCCCAGATACTGAAAGGGCCATTCGGGAACCGTTGTGTTCGCGAAGTGAATGGCGTGTCCCGTTTCATGGAAGAGGGGCGTGTAGTCGCCGATGCCGCCCTGCGGCGCTATGGTCATGCGTATGTCGGACGGGACCTTGATGCTGTAACATGCGGCGCGCGGGTTCTTTTTCGGGCGTTCGGCGTCGTCCAGGAGTATCTTTTTGCCGTCAACGGTCGTCATGTCGAGCCCGATCCCGGCAAGGAAATGTTTCAGGAACGCAGTCATCGCTTCGGCCGGAAAGTACGGGACGTAGGAATCGAGACGGAAGAGCTTTTGCAGGTCGCTTCTGCGCATGTCGGCAACCTTCATGTTCAGCGTGTCCTTTGCGAACTCCGCAAGAAGCTCTTTGTAGATCGCATCGGTCCTCTTGTTCAGGGCGTCTGCGTCCTCTATTATTCCCCTGAAATCCTTCACATGGCGGGCGGAAAGGGAGAAGTCGAGATAGGAGGGATAGCCCAGCCCCTCGATTATCTCGTGCACCTTCGCGTCGCGTTCGGCCACGATGGGATTGAGCTTGTCGCGCTGGACGTCGGCTGAAAGTTTTTGCAGTTCTTTGCGTTTCTGCGGGTCGTTCTCCTTGGCTATGATGATGGGGATCTCCCTGTATGCGACCTCGTTTTTGAGCCACGGGACCTTAACGGTCGTTTTCGATTCGGTGTTTGTGATGCGGTCGTCGAAGGAGACCACTTCGCGCGCCGCATGCTGCATCACCAGAAAATCCTTGAAGAAGGAGCGGGCGCGTTTTTCGTCTGCGGAGATGCCGGGCTCAACGATCTTTTCGCCTACGAACTTGATGGATTCGGGCGTGAAGAGCCATTCATAGCCCTTGTAGGTTGATTCGTAGTCCACGGGCGTTCCCTTGGTGCGGTTATCCCACGACATGAGGGACTGCTTGCGCATAAGCTCGTCGGCAGACGCCGTCATTTTGTCGAGCGTCAGCGGCCCCACGGTCTTTTTTGCTTCGGATGCGTTCGAGATCATTATCACCCCCATGAGGATCGTTAGAAATGTTTTGGCGCGCATAACTTCCTCCTTATTTTGGAGCCGATTATCCCGATTGAGACTTTAAAGTCCACCCTTTTCGTTTGACACGTCTTCCCTCCTTTGTAAGGAGGGGTTGGGGGGAGGTAGATCTACCCCACCTAACCTCCCCTTACAAAGGGGAGGGATATGCAGATCACGAGAAGACAGTTCGGCCTTGCGATGATCTTTGGTTTCATAACGCTTGCCCTCTCAAGGATCTTTGGCTCCTTCCTCGGGTTCGGCCGAAGCGGGGAGGGCGACAACGTCAGGCCAGCAAGGTACTGGAGAAGTTCGGACAGTCTTGGCGGATAGAAAAACGTTCCCCTCCTTTGTAAGGAGGGGGAAGGGGAGGTAGACCTACCCCACCTAACCTCCCATTACAAAGGGGAGGAACTATGTTTCGTAAACGTCTTTGGTCCTGCATTGCACTTACCACGATCCTGCTTTTTTCATCCGACGGGTGTTCCAAAATGCCGGTTGAAAAGAAGGTGGAACCTTCCGTTCTAAGGCCCGTGGTCGCGGGGCAGTTCTATCCCGCCGAAAGAACCGTGCTTTCCGCGATGATAGACAAATACCTGAAGGATGCGGCGCCCGAATCGATCGACGGCCATATCATTGGCCTCGTTGCACCGCATGCCGGCTATCAATATTCGGGCGCTGTCGCCGCGAACGCTTTCAAACTTGTTGAAGGGAAGTCGTACTCGACGGTTGTCGTGATGGCCCCGTCGCATCGCGTGGGTTTCGAAGGTATAGCGCTCACGACCAAGGACTTCTACGAGACGCCGCTCGGAAAGATACCTATCGCGAAGGAGTTTTCGGAAAAGCTCATCTCGGAGCTTACTTGGGCGAAGGACGATCCGCGTCCGTTCGCCGTGGAGCATTCGCTCGAAGTGGAACTGCCGTTCTTGCAGACGGTACTCAAGGATTTCCGGTTGCTGCCGGTCATTATAGGTATCTGCGACGAAAAGATGCTCTCCCTGCTTGCCTCGCGGCTGAACGATATGTTGCCGGGGGACGACGTTCTTTTTGTGGCGAGCACGGATCTCTCCCATTTCGACCCGTATGACACCGCGGTTGCCAAGGATGCAAGAACCTTGAAGCTGGTGGAGAGAATGGACTTGAAAGCGCTTACCGACGCGGAAAAAAAGGGCGGCGCCGACATGTGCGGGTCAGCTCCCGTTCGGGCGCTCATGGAGATAGCGAAGCTTAGAGGGGCAAAAGCGCAGATCGTGAAATATGCCAACTCCGGCGATACTGCGGGTGACAAGACGCGTGTTGTGGGCTACGGAGCGGTGGCGTTCGTGGGCGGATCCAAAGAAAAAGTGAGCGAGGGGGGATTATCCGTTGAGCAGAAGAGGGCGCTGATAAAACTTGCGCGCGGGAGCGTCGAAGCGCACGTTCTAAAGAGGCCGCTTCCGTCAGTCGATCTTAAGGACCCGGTGCTTGCAAAGAACGGCGCAGCGTTCGTGACGATAAGGAAGAAGGGGGAGCTTCGCGGCTGCATCGGTCATATAATCGCCATCGAACCGCTGGCAAGGTCGGTGCGCGACAACGCCGTGGCGGCCTCCTCCGACGATCCGCGTTTTCCGCCGGTGGCGCCCGACGAGCTCAAAGATATTGATATCGAGATATCGGTTCTGACCGAGCCGGAGCCGCTTCCAAACCCCATGGACGTGCGCGTTGGCACGGATGGGCTCATCATACAAAGGGGCTTCAACCGCGGAGTGCTCCTGCCGCAGGTGCCCCAAGAGCAGGGCTGGAACAAGGAACAGTTCCTAGAGGGCATCTGCCGCAAGGCGGGCATGGAAAGAAACTGCTGGAAGAACGCCAATCTCAATCGCTTTCAGGCGATCGTATTTCACGAATAGCGTCTCATAATATTTGTGTCCGACACAAATAAAAAAGGCCGCTTGGAGGTTCCAAGCGGCCTTTTGATGCTTACGTTTTACTTAACGAGCTACCATGGGCGCTGCGAAATGGCGGGTAGCCGCAGTAAAGGAGCTGGACGAATCCGGCGTTACCGTTGCGCCTACCTTCACGATACCCGCTGCGTAGCCGTTGCCACCTGCGGAGATCTTATAGGTCACTTCGGAACCGGAGACGGTCGCCGCGATGGCCAAGCTTCTGACCTCGCCCAGATCGGTCGCAACTTCGGAGTTGAGCACCGACCATGATTCGCCGCCGTTGCGCGTTACCGCGATGCCGTTCGCCGTTCCCGCTATAACTACCGGACCTGTGACGTCCTGATTGTAAGCGGGGTCGACCGCGATGGAGAGCACCGGGCCCGACACGGAGCCGGTCGTCTTGGTCCAGCTAGCGCTCGCGATTTCCGTTACATAGACGCCGTCGTCGGAACCGGCGAACATTTTTTCGGACTTCGAGTCGAACGACAGAGCGTAGACAGGTTTCGTCTCATCGATCGAACCGCCGGAGAACGCTTCCCACACCTTGCCGTCGCCGGCCTGGTTCACATAGATGCCCTTGTTGGTCGCCGCATAGATCTTGCCGTTCGCCTCTTCGAGGTCGTGTGCTACAGTTCCGAATATGAGGCCCGCAGCACTGTCGGCATTGCGCGGTATCCCGTACCACGGCGCCGAACGCGGATCGCTGATGTAGCTCTCTACGTTGCTTGTCGCGACAACGCCGCGGTCGTAGGCGACGATGAGCTTTCCGTCGCTCTTCGCTATCATGTCGCACACCTGGCCCATCGCGACGATGTCGCCGCGCTCGTTGGCGCCGGTGCGGCCGGTCTGGGTCTTGCCTGCGCATGTAGGATGGCTGCCGCTGTAGCTGTCGCCCCTTGCGTAATAGAGGACGTCAAGCTTCTTCCATGTGCTGCCTGCGTCGTCGGAGTACATTATGATGCCGGTCGTCGCGGCGAACACCCACTGCGAGTCGCCTTCACGGACCGTGACCGCTCCCACCGGATAGGTCTTCACCTGATCCGCGAAGAAGTCGTTGTTGATCCACAGGCCCGACAGGTTGAACGCTGCCTTAAGAGGATCCTCGATACCGATCGAGAATTCCTTGCTGTTCTCGAAATTGCTCAGGCGATACATGGAGATCTCGCCGAACCCTTCGCGCTGAACGCCGTAGTAGAAGGTCTTCTTGTCCTGCGGGTCGAACGCCACGCGCGTGACGGGCAGCGGATTTCCCACGCCGCCGTGGAAGAAGAGGTGCCCTTCCAGCGGAACGATGTTCTGAATCGGATGCTGCGTTTCAGGCGCGGCGATGCCGACGCGCTGAATGACTATGGGCACGCCGGAGAGGTCCGGCACCCTTGTCTTGACCTTGGCACCTGCGATAAGCGCGCTTGTTTCGACGGTCTTGCCGCCGACCGTTAAGGACTGGATGCCGCTCACGGTCTCGGCGTCTGCTTTCACTTCGATCTCAACTTCTTCGGAAACGAACGCCCAGGGATCGGCCTTGATGTCGAGGTTCGTCGAGCCGGCGATGAGCGTCGCGGATGCGTCGTCAACGTCGGATGATTCGCCTATCTCCGCCCTGATCTGGAACGATGTCGTGCCGGTGAGCGTGCAGGATGCCGTGCCTGACGCAGACTCCACGGCGGCCGGAAGGGCCGGTTCGCAGGTCGCTGCAGGGCTGGCCGTGACAGTCACCTTCGCGTTCGCGGGAGTTACCGTCCACGTTACCTCGACCGCGTCGGTCAGGTTCTGGACCGTGGCGTTCTTCATGCCGTTGACCATGATGCTGGCTTGTATGTCGGCCGCATTGACCTGAACCGTTACCGTATCGGTCTTTTCCTGCCCGTCGGGGCAGACGGCGCTTGCCGTATATGTCGTCGTTGATGTCGGTGTGACCGTCGCGCTTCCGTTAACCGGGAAGGTCTCGGCAACAGGCGTTCCGTCGCTTGAGTTGACCGTTACCTGCGCGGTGTCGGGTGTCGCCGTCCAGCGGATCGTCGTCGGCGTACCGGCGTTGATCGGCGCTTCGCCTGCGTCGGATACGATGTCGATCGAGCACTCGGAGTCGGCCACGACGACTACCGTGATGGTCGCCTGCGAGGTGACCGTCTGCGGGTTCAAAGCGGGCATCGGCGGCTCGCCGGGGAGAGGTATCTGGCCGGCCTTATGTATGACGAACGCTGCCGGTTCGCTGTCGATCGTGTTCTCCGACGGTGTCGCGACCATGACCGTCTTCGAAGCGGTCAAAATGAAGTCGGTCGTGTCGGTGATGCCGTCGACCGTCGTCGAGCCGGAAAGCTCTTCGAAGGGGCCCGCATGGAACTGGAAGAGTCCCTCGGGGGCCGCGGCGATCTCGAGCGAGTCCGCCTCCTCCACTTCCCAGAAGAGGGTCGTGGATCCGCCTTTTTGCACTTGAGGCGGATTGGCCTCGAACTTGATTACGATCGGAGCGGGCGGGCTGATGTCCGCCCCGCCGCCGAGCTTTAACTCGCCGTCAGAGCAGCCGGCCACGAAGGCCGCTACAGCGATCGCCCCGATCAATCGCGCTATGGTTGTTTTGTTCATCATATCCTAAACCCCTTTCTATAAATATCCCGTTAACCCTGATTACCAGCTTGCCCCGCCGTGCAGCGTGCCGGTGAATATGTTGTCTGCATCCGAACCGTCCTGCGCCTCGGGCCTTGTATAGATACCGCTTATACCGATCGTTGCATGGTCACCTATAGGCATGAGCAGACCCGCTTGCAGAGCAAACAGGCGGCTGCCAACATCAAATGAATTATCAGTCGGTTCCGGACAGCTGATCGAGGTGCACTCCGTGTCGCTTACGTGCTCGCCGCCCCAATATGCTGTGCCCATGCCGTTCGTTCCGTATGCAAAGGTCGCGTAGGGCACGATGTCGAGGATGGAACCGCCGACCTCTTCGAACGGGAACCTAAGCGAAGCGGCTACTGCCCAGCTGCCCATGTCTGCGGGCTGATCGTTCGACGTCGCGTATGAGTAGAATCCGCCGAGCGCACCAACGAAGTGAGTCGTCGGCTGCACATCCATTCCGCCGTTGACCGTGAACCTGTAGGTTCCGTCAAATCCGTAAGCTCCGCCTGCGCCCAGCGTCAGGTGCAAATTGGAGCCCGGATGGAGGAGGATGCTGGCGCTGGCGTACGCGCCCAACTCGCCCTCTCCCTCACGGACGTCTCCACCGTCGGCGTTGGCAAGAAGCGACATCTGTTCTCCGGCCGCGACTCCCGTCATGAACGTGGTGTAACCGGTTTGTCCCGACTGGCCGAACTTATACTTAAGATCGAACCGCCCGCCCGCTCCGGTCGATGTACCGAGCGTCGGGGGCATGCCGAATACGTTATCATAATCATAGTTCAGGGCTTCTGTCTGCCACTTGCCGCGCAAGCTGATAAGGCCCGCTGCGATCCTTATGGCATCTTCCTGATTATTGATGTCTATGCCCGCCTGCAGGAAGAGGTTGTAGAGACGGACGAACGATGAGCCGCCGTTCTCGTAGCAGAGGGATTCGGAGCCGCAGTTCGTCATGGCGTCGGGTCCCGCAAATCCCATGGCGCCGGCCACGAGCGAAAGCGCCCATGTGTTCCAGTCGAACCTCAACTCCGGCTTGAAGAAGGCGTATGCGCCGAAACCTTGGGTACCGGCTGCTACCGAACCTTCGAAATCGCCCATGAACTTGAGCTGGAAGCTCTCAAATTGCGCTGTCGCTAGCGTGTCCCCGCCCCCCGTCTGGGCCCCTGCGCCTACGCGGCCGGTTACTGTGTAACCGCTGCCGGAGGCCGTGATTGATTCCGGATGCAATGTGTCGAGGTCCCAGAAATCCGGGCCGCTCGGGTTCGGGTTCATGTTCAAGGTGTACGGGCGTATCATCTGCCTGACGGCGGATCCCAGCGCGTCGGCGTTGACCGGCGTATCGGGATTGTCCTCCGCCCACTGCTCTGCGGCTTCGGTATATATGCGTATGTATTGTCCGTCCGAAGCGCCGACAGAATATGCCGGGGAGTTCGGCTCAAGAAGCGTCTGCGGGACGTGTCCAAGCTCTACGGTCCGCGCCTCCGGATCGACCGATACCACGTAGGTTGTGCGGAGTTCCGGAGTGGTCGCGCCCTGCAATTGGCTTATGAGGTTGTCAACGAGACCTTCCTGAAGTGTGCTGCCCGGAATTGCGGCTTCAGGCGTTTCCTGAAGAACCTCTCCCCACAGGCGCGCCACAGCGGCGAAGCGCAAGAGATCGTTCTGCGCGCCAAGGCCAAAGACGAGCCGTTCGGGAGGAAGCAGCATTTCCGCGGTTATCCTCTGCAAGAGGCGTATATCTGTGATCGTGACGTCGCCGTTGTCTGCGACGGTGAAGCTGACATCCGCGTCCCACTTGCTGAGTTCCGCCGCGATCTGATCGGCCGATTTGCCGACGATCTTCGCGCGGACCGGCGCTATGAACTTCTCCACTATCTTCGCATCGAGGGCGTCGAGGTAGGCCGTGCGGCCCGCGGCGTCGAGTCCTTCAAGATGTGCTGAAACCTTCGGGTCTTCCTTTATCTTGTTAACGACCTGCACGAAGAGGCGGCGTATCTCGCCCAGCGTCGCCGGATCGCTCGCGTTGACCGATGTTCCGGCCGAAAGGCGCGTAACTACCGTGTCCGGCATCTGCCTCATGTTGACCACGAACTGGCCTTCGGCGGGGGAGACGACGTTATCAACGTAGCTGACGACGAGGTATTTCAAGAACGCGTCGTCGGCCATGTCGTCTGCGACGTCTTCCGTGCCGCTGGTCTTCTTGGCCTTTGCCTGATCAACGATGGAGTGGGCGATGCTCTCCTGCACCTCTAGGACGTTCCGCTTGTCCTCGGGCTGCTGGGCCATCGCTTCGCGATAGAGGCGGAATATCTGATCGTTCAGAGCGGCGTCGCCGTTCGTGAACTCGTTCACTATCTCCACGACCTGCGGCGGGATGGTGATAAGTTCGTCGCCAAGCGCCACCTCGGTGGGGACTCCCGCGAGTATGTTCTTCACCGCCCATTCAAGGAAGCTGTCCTGCTGCGGGACCGGACCAAACACCGGATAGTCAACGCC
>DYJF01000030.1:10315-19127 GCA_020723205.1 Bdellovibrio sp. | reverse complement strand
CGACGCCGCGTCACCCAACGGAAAGCGTTCGATAAATCCGTATTGGGGACGGCTCGTCTATCACGAACAGGGCAAGGACTGGCAGCCGGTGCTCGAGGACGGATGCGGAGCGGAACTCTTTGACTCCGCGGAAAAGAGATCGCGCATAATCCTGCACTGCTACACGAGAGACGGGCTGGACGGCGCCTTCTGGACCTCTAACGACCGCATCGTCATCATGGGGTACGACGCCGTGACGCGGCAGATGAACATCGAATGCGAGACGGTCGAGAGCTGTGTCTCCCCCTCGGTGTGGATAATGGACCTCAAGACGAACACCATGAACCAGCACCGCGGCACGATAACCAAGCGCGGCATCTGCGACCTCGACGGATATCTGAAGCTCACCAGAAAGGATTTCTTCGGAAAATAGTTCAGCGAAGGAGCTTTGTCCCAACAAGAGCCGCGAGGTGAGCGGGCATCACGGCGCGGGGAAAGGCCGCCGCCGCGGGTCTTGCGAACGCCGGTGCGCCGCTTTGCGCCGTTGCACCGCGGGCGGCGAAGGCGGCAGGCGGCGCCTCACCCGAAGGCAACAGGGCGCCTATCCTCCTTTGCACCGCAAGCTCTCCGGCGGCGTATGGGACGATGGACGGTTGGGCGACGATGCCAATGTCCATCATGTTGAACTTGAACATCTCTTTGACCTCCGGCGGAAGCGTTCGATAGGCATCACTCGCCTCGCTCATCTTCAGCTCGAACTCATCCCATGAAAATTGCCTGTCGCCGTTTAAGCGGGCCAGATCGCTCGCGTCGTCAAGCAACCCCTTCATAAGAGCGCCCCTCACGGAAAGGAACGCCTGCCAGAGCCGCTGCCACGGAAGCATCCCCGAAGCGCCCCATTCTCCCAAGGTCAATCTTATGGAGAGCTGCCTTAGATCCGCGAATTCCGCATAATAGCGCGCCGCCTCGCCATCCTTGGCTTCGTACGGAAACGCCCGCCTCAAATATCCCTGCATGTCGAAGATCGCGGGACGGCACATCTCAAGCGACGATATCACGCGGGGAGTGCCGTTAAGGGACATCTCCCTCAAGTTGCGATAATAAGTGCTTATTCCAAGGACGTCTGCCGGCTCCAGATTTTTTTTGGGGAACCATTCCTCCGTGTTGGACAGATATACGAGGCCCAAAGGCATGCCCGCCGCGGCGAGCGCGCCAAGGACCGGCCCGATCTCGCCTGTCGTCCAATCAGCCACCGCTCCGGTGATGCGGCCGTTCAGGAAAAGCGCCCTCTGTCCCTGATAGGCCTCTTCGCTTGTGAAGACGTTCAGGCGATCCGTATTATAGAGGCGAAGGAAATCGAACACGTCGTGTCTCAATCTCGTCAACCAGCCGGCGATCGCCGTCATCGCATCTGCGCTCGGAATGTGCGCCGCGAGAGCGTCATAAACCCTTCCGATCAAGGCGCGATCCTTGGGAAGATAGCTCACCTCGTCTATCACCTTGTAACCGGAGGCGTCCTTCAGATCGTCCTCGATCCGAGCGTCCAGCACACGCGAAAAAAGGTTCGCGGCAAAGTGAACCCTCGTCGGAGAGAGGGCGAGCAGCGCGCCCCACATGGGCACGAAACCGAAGGGGATGGAGGCGTCGAAATCCACAGCGAAGGCGTGCGAGGCACCGGCGATCACGGGGAAGATAAAGTTCTGCATGGCTCCTACGCCGATGTACGCGCCGCCGGTGCCGGCTATGGGCCTTAGCACATCGTCATGAAATGTCTCGTTGGTGAGGCCGAAGGAGGGGGTATCCTTGAAATTGAGCTTTTTCTTTCCCGAGAGAAGTCTTGTTCGCTTGAAGTAGGCGTCCATGACCGGACGTACGAGCCCTATCCTCTCCTCCCACGGCACGCTGTCGAGCAGCTCCGCTTCGACGCGCGGCGGATCAAGCAATAACTCCGCTATCCTGTGAACTTCCGTTCCCATATCTTCCTAGAACCTCACCTTGGGAATGCCGAACATCTGCGCCGCGATCACATTCGCCGTCCTGATCGGCGGCGGCAAGGCATTGGGCGAGATCGCAGGATGAGCCGCGTTCCCCGGCCTGAACCTGCACGGCCCCGCCGCTGCGGCTATCTCGCCGGAGGGCAGAAGCGCCGTGACGCGCGGAGGCGCTATCACTCCTGCGTCCATGAGATATATCTTCACCTTCTCCCTTAGCTTCGTTTTGATCGCGCGATAGGCGGTGCTGTCCCTCGTCATGTGTCCGTCGAACTCCTCCCAGTCCATGGGTTCGTCGCCTGCGATGTGATACGCGTCGCGGAACATCGTGCCGTACACGTTGCATATGGTCCGCGCCAGAAGGTCCAGAAACTCCTTGGGAGTGAGGGCCGCGTTCCCCTCGTCCCTCATCAGTTTGACGAATATCTCGCGCAGCTTATAGATTTGATGCACCTCGAGATCGTCGAACGACTCCTCGTGGGCAACGCGCGCGAGATAATCCGCGACAGGCATCACGACGGGATAGAGCTCGAGCGACGATATTATCATCGTCCTTGACGCTCCTATCCGTGAGAGCGTGGAGATGTGCCTATAGAGGTCCCTGATCTGCCCCGCGCCTTCTCTCTCCGAGTAACGCTCCCACAGCCAGCGCTCGATGTTGGAAGGATATATGAGGCCGACGTCTCCTCCGAGGGCCGTGATGGCGCCGAAGACAGGGAGCATGTCTGCGCTCGTGATATCGGCGGTAACGCCCGTCATGCGTCCTTCTATGAACAGCCGCCGCTCGCGCAGATACGCCTCCTCCGAAGAGAGGGCGCCGCCCCTTCCCTCCCCGTCCGATCTTGCGAGCATCTTCAAAAAATGGGGCACCTTCTCGAACCTCAAGAGACCGTTCCTCGTGTCCTCCACCGATCTGCGCATGAGGAAATGATAATCCCTCGCCGCGGCGATTGTTATCGCCTCTCCTATCGCGGCGGTGAACGATTCGTCCGGGAGGCGCTTCCATATCTCGAATATCAGATCCTCTCCGCTCATCCGTCGGAAGGCCTCGTCCGTTCGCTCGGGAAGCGGCATCCCCAAGAGCAGAGAGACGAAATGCGCCCTTGTGGGGGCCATAGCGAGAAGCGCGCCCCAGACGGGGGTGAAGCCGAAGGGAACGCGCGCGTCCATGTCCACCACGAAGGCGTGCGACGCCCCCTGCACCGCGGGAAAGGTGAAGCTCAAGGCCCTGGTCGTGCCGACGTAGATCCCACCCAGACCTTCGACGTCGGCCAGAACAAAGGGATAGCCCGCCTCGTTCGTTAAAAAATCCGAAAGAAAGATGGAGCTTATCTTCCCCGACGACGGGGAAAGAGAGGCGGATCGCCTAAGATAAAAATCGAGTACCGGCTCGAAGCGTTCGACCGGCACCGTCCATCCCCCGCCGGACGCGCGAACGGGATATGCGCCGGTCTCGACGAGTTCCTCGGAAGGAAGCGGCGTGTTCCTGACGATACGGAGAAAATTTTCGACCCGGTCGCCCATGTCCCTACCTCCCCCTCACGAACGGGGAGGGGCCTTGAAAACCTAAAGGTAAAGCGCACCTCGCCGCAAAAATAGACGGCCTGTGCGTCACCGGCGAAAGCGCCCTTCCCTGCGCGGCGAGATATCCGCCGCGTCCCGAAGGAGCCCCAACCCGTTCGCCGGTATCGATCAGTCTGTTCACCGAAACTGACCGCTCCTCTCCGACGACCCCCAGCGCACGCATATTGAGAAGGAACATCCGCTTCACGGGCGGACGAAGCCCGCGATAGATACCGCTTCTCGACATCATGTTCGTGTGGAACACCCTCATGTCCGACGGCTCACCTCCCGCCGCCTTCCTCGCGGCAGCGACAAGGTGTCTTGGTACCGGCTCAAGCTCGTAATCTATCATGTCCAGAAGCATCTTGGGTCTGTTGTTGGTGCGCCTCACCGCCATGGCGTTCCTTTTCAGATGGAAGAACTCGAACGCGCGGCGCGCGGATTCTTCCCCGTCCGCCCCCCACGGTATGGACATCCCGATGTAGTCGCGCAGCCCGAAGACCGCAAGATGATTCATGTCGAGCGCGGAGACAACCGCCGGATTGCTGGCCGCCGAACGGGAGATGCGGTAGAGCTCGCGATAGAATCCCAAAACCCGTTCCCTGCTTTCGGCCGAGCCGGCCTCCAGTTCGAACCTTTCGAAGATGTGCCTTTCCATGTCGGATATATAGACGACGCCCGCGGACATGTTCAGCGCCTTGAGAACTCCGAGCAGCGGACCCGTTCCTGCGCCGTCAGGCCCCGCGAACACTCCCGTTATCCTCCCTTGAAGGAAGATGTCCCTCTCACTCGCATATTGCTCTTCGCTTGAGAGCAGCCCTCTCTTCAACCGGTCGAGTTCGAAAGAACGCGACAACAACCGCACAAGGATATTCTCCACGTCGGCCGCGCCGTCGGGATAGAGACCCGCTTCCGAGACGGCCCGGGCGACGGCCCCTCTCATCACCATTGAAAAGGCGGGATCGTAGGACCTTCTCTCGAACCGGTCGAGGATAGCGTCGCCGGGCATCTCCGCAAAACGGGTCCTATGATGGTCGCGAAGCGGAACTCCGGTCGCAAGCGAGACAAAATGCGCCCTTGTCGGCGCCATCGCCGTCATGATGCCCATGGCGGGGACGAAGGCGAACGGCACGAAACCGGTATTATCGGTCGCGAACGCGTGGTCCGAACCGGCATGCGCTGCAAACGTGAAATTCAAAGCCCTTCCCGATCCGATATACACGTCGCCGGCGTTCCTTATCTCCCCCAGCATGTCGGCGTAGTCCCATTCGTTCGTGAGGAAGAACGACGGCAACGAGTTCCCGTTGGGGAACGCGACGGCACCCTTTGAAAGGACCCTCGACCGCGCAAAATATCCCTTGAGGACAGGGATGACCGCGTCAAGCGCCACTTCCCAAGTACCGGCTCCGGTACTGCGGGGATATGCGCCGCTTACGATCAGTTCCTCACTGGGGGCCGGCGTCCGCGCGAGCTGCTCCGCGAACCGGTCGGTTATCTTTGTCATGAATGCTCCTCCACGTAAGGCCTTTTTCGGTGAGCGGCCGAATTTGTTGCGTGAATAATGTGCCCACGACCTTCAACCGTTTTCCCCCTATATTCAAGGTATTTGTGGGTTGTCTCGCCGGCACAGTTGTGCTTTTATAGCCCCATGGAAAACACGACACCGGACGGCGACTCGTACGCCGGACATTTCACCTTCAAGGGTATGCTGGGCAAGGGCGGCATCGGGCGCGTCCTTCTGGGTTTTGACAGGTCTATAAGACGGGAAGTCGCCATCAAGGAGCTTCTGGACAGGCCCGGCGTGGACAAAAAAAGGGTCGCGGCGCGCTTTATGCGCGAGGCGAAGATATCCGGTCAGCTCGAACATCCGGGAATAGTCCCCGTGTACGAGCTCGGCGAAAAGGCGGACGGCACTTCCTACTATGTGATGAAGTACGTTCAGGGAAGGACGCTGAACGAGATACTCATGGAACCCGTCGAGGTGGGCCCCGAAGAGGCGTTCAGGAAGAGGATGGCGCTCATCGACAACCTCATCGCTGCCGCCGAGGCGGTCGCCTACGCGCATTCGAAGGGTGTCATTCACAGGGATCTGAAACCCGCGAACATCATCATCGGGGAGTTCGGCGAGACGATCATCGTCGACTGGGGACTCGCAAAACTCTGGAAGGAAACGGGGGAGGATGAAAAGGACGAGGCGTTCTATCCGTGGATTGAGCTCGACGAATCCGCCGAGCTCAAGACGCAGCACGGCGCCATCTTGGGAACTCCCCCCTATCTTGCGCCCGAACAGGTGGAGCCGAAGTTCGGCAAAGTGGGCCCCCAGAGCGACGTCTATGCGCTGGGCGTTCTGCTATACATGATACTTACCGGCGAAAAACCATACAACGGACGCACAAGGGAGATGCTCCAGCAGATACAAAGCGACGCGCCGTCCCCTTCGCCCAAAAAGATCGGTCGTTTCATTCCGCCGGAGCTTTCCGCCATCTGCGAGAAGGCGATGGAAAAAGACGCGGCGAAACGTTTTGAGGACGCGGCCCGCTTCGCGCGCGAGCTTAGGGCGTACCGTTCCGGCCGTCTCGTCAGCGTCTATGCATACTCCGCCGGCGAACTCTTCAAGCGTTTCGTCGCGCGCAACAAGGCGGCCGTCATAGCGGCCTTAGCCGTGATGCTTGCGGTGGTCGCGGGAGCCGGATTCTCGATGCACTACGCATACAACGCAGAGATCGCGCGGCAGCGCGCGGAGGCGGCGCTTCCGGAGATAACGAACCTCTCCGAAGAGGCCATCAAGATAGCCCGGCAGATAACCGGCGGCACCGACGATTTCTTCGACGGTTTTCTGAAGGACGCGCGTGGGGTCAAGGCCGGAGCCGTCACGGAATTCATGAGGTCCCATCCCGGCGTCGAATCGGTGAAGATCGTGCCGTCGGCTTCGAAAAAGATCGAGATAGGAAAGGCGTACGTGGACGACAACGGACGCCATCTCTTCAACATGACGGTCCCGCTTGCAGGCGGCGCTGGAAAAGAGGCCGCTTCGATGCTCTTGAGGTTCGACGACGTGACGCCGGTCGCGTTCGGTATCGACCCCGCAAAGAGCGCGTTCCAGATATGGTGCATGCAGGAGGACGGCTACATAATATTCGACGAGGACCCCGCACAGATAGGTTTGAATCTATTCTCCGACAAGCTTTACGCGAACTTCCCGGAACTTTTGACCTTCGGCGAGAAGATCAGGGGCCAGCCGGTCGGCGTGGGCTACTACTCGTTCGCCTCTAAGAACGATAACGGCCTGATGTACAAGGTCGCTGCATGGGACACGATCGAAACTCTCGGCTGGAAGATAGTGGCCACGCATCCGTATATTACGAAATAACAAAGGGGACGGTCCCCTTTTTGAAAGGGGGACCGTCCCCTTATTCTTATTTAAAAAATCTTAAACCTTGACCGTCGCCTCGCCCTTCCCGAAGACAAGCATCAGGAAGAAGACGATGTTTGCAAACGGCACGAGACCTATCATGATCCCCCACCAGCCCGGCTTGCTCATGCGTTCGCAGATGGACATCCAGATGAGGACCGTTATGACGATGTTGACGATCGGGATGAGCAGGAGGACGAACCACCAGTAGGGCTTCGCCGCGAGCTTCAAGAGCAGGAAGACGTTGGCGATCGGGATGACCGCCCAAACGAACGCCTTGCCAATCGGCATGCCGAACTTCTTCGCGAGCCGCGCGATGCAATATGCGAAGAACAGATAGAACACGACCCAGAAGATGATCATGCCGGCGCTCACGCCTGCCGGCACCTGATCGACCTGCATCTTCATCACCATTTCTTCTTCCATAAGACCCCCTTTGTAATGGATTTGCTATTTACAGCATTCACATTCCTCGAGCGGATATATCCACGCTATCAGGCATCCGATGACCAGAAGTTCGACCATGCCGCGGACGAGCCAGTAGACCGAGAGCTGCCAGCCGATATTCGTCGTCATGTACATGTAGAACATCCCCGGGATCAGCGAAACGAACCAGATGAGGACGCCGTACATCAGTCCTTTCCTCAAGGCCCCGCCTCCGATCACATAACCTATCTTCGAATATATGAACGTGTAGATGATGCCGGTGACGAAATTGCCGAGGTTTAAGACCACCCAGAAGGCGGACGAGGCGTTGGCCATATCGCGGATGATGCCCGCCGGCGGAAAAGAGTAGACCCACGTGAAGAGCCAGCCGCACGTGAGCCATCCGAAGAAGAAGCTGAAGAGCGCCACGACAAGGGCCGAAAGGAAAAGACGTCCGTATTGCATATTGCCCCCCTTTCCAGGGGCGTATTATCTTTATAATACGGGCCAAATGCAAGGTTTCTTAATGAGTTGACGCAAAACCGCGTCTATATTATTAACAGTTCAACCAAAAGGAGGGGGTCATGAAGAAATCGATGGTTGTCGTGGTTGTTGCGCTGTTCGCATGCATTGCGGTGTCGGGATGGGCGAAGTCCAATCAGGTGAACGTAACGGGTGATATAGTGAAGGACGGAAAGCTCATGGTGGACGTCGACTGGCAGATCGATTCCGCGAAATATCCGGGGATGTCGCGCGAGGCGATGAGAGACATGGTCCGCCAAGATATCAAGAAAGATGTCGTCCAGAAGGTGAACAAGGCCATTCAAAATTCCGGCGTCACCGTCGATTCCAGCAATTTCACCGTTGTCAAAGAGACGACCGAAGTGATACAGACGAGACCCAACGGCACGAAGCTCTTCGACATCGATATGCTGATCGAGTTCGCGGCTCAACCCGCTCCGGTGGCAGCGTCGCCCAAAAAGACCGCGCCCAAATACGAGGACGCTCTCAATCAGCGCTGGGACAACGATATCTAGTCGTATTCGCGGGATAAATTAAAAGGACGGCCGTCCGGCCGTCCTTTTTTTGCGCGCGTCACATTCAGAACGCGTTGGCCTCGTCGGTGAACCCGTCGTGGAACCCTTCGGTGAAGGCCTCGGGATTGGTCGGGCCCCCTTCCATCGGCCTTGCGAGCTTTTGCACGCACTCGAACCTCATGGTCGCGACGTAGTCATAGACCTTCGTGCCGTTCTTGCGCGACTTCAAGAGCTTCTTCTGCTCCGCGACCTTCGTGAAGTTCGTCGTACTGCACTTCGATATGGCGTTGCCGTACCGCGCCAGCTTCGGCATCACCGCCTCCCATATGTCGTCGTGCACCTGTTTTCTGATGTCGTCCTTCGCCGCGCCGGTGTATTTCGCGGTATCCACCATCCAGTTGATG
>DYJF01000030.1:3406-10305 GCA_020723205.1 Bdellovibrio sp. | reverse complement strand
TGATGTCGATCGTCAGATAGCCGTCCACCGCAAGGTCGCCGCTGACATTGACCGAATTGGCGGCGATGAGGTGTCCGGCAAAGAAGGTGGCGACGGTAACAATGGCTGCTGCAAATATCTTTTTCATCCCGGCTCCTTTTCTGGGTATGTCCTTCTCGTCCCTATAACACATGCCGTTTTATATTGAAATGCCTTTGTCTTTCGGTGCAACATGGTCTCGGGCTATGGCGCTTTTATTACACCATCTTGCGCTCAAGGTATCCGACCTCGAAAGGGCCGAACTTTTCTATTCGTCCATTTTGGGACTCGAGCCGATCGATCACAAGAGGGACGACGAGGGAAGAATAAGGTCGGTATGGTTCGGCGTAGGCGAAATCATACTGATGCTGGAGCGCCGCGCAGATGCGGGCGGTCCCGCTGAAAAAAACGCGTTCGGGCGGCATTTAACGGCGTTCAAGATACCCGCTTCCGAAAGAAAATCTTGGAAGGAACGCTTGGAGAGGGCCGGCGTCAAAACGACCGGCGAGACGGAATACAGCGTCTATTTCAGCGATCCCGAAGGCAACCCTCTGGCGTTGTCGCATTATCCGGAAAAGCGGCTCTGATTTGGGTCTTGCCTCACATGACTTAATTTGCTAGGGGGCACGAAATAATTGGCTCCCATCGTCTAGCGGCCTAGGACATTGCCCTCTCAAGGCAAAGACCGCGGGTTCGAATCCCGCTGGGAGCGCCAAAAGAAAAGGCGGACCTTCCTGGTTCGCTTTTTTTCTGTCTTAAACGCTCATTGTCATCCTCCAAAAACCGTGCTTTAATTGTTTTCCGAAAGTATGCCTCAACACACCGAAAACGGCTATCTCGAGAAACACTCCGCGGCGCTCTCCTCCGTCATCGCGGCCGTGGGACTGACCGCGTTCAAGATCGTCGTGGGGTTGGCCACCGGAAGCTTGGGGATCTTGGCGGAGGCGGCCCATTCGGGGCTCGATCTCGTTGCCGCGGTGATGACATTTTTTGCGATAAAGATATCGGGAAAGCCAGCCGACCATCACCACACATACGGCCACGGGAAGGTGGAGAACCTTTCGGCATTGTTTGAGACCCTTCTATTGCTCGTCACATGCGCGTGGATCATATACGAGGCCATCCACCGCCTCTTCTTCCACTTTGTCGAGATCGACGTGACATTCTGGTCCTACGCGGTGATGGTAACCTCTATAATCATAGACGCCTCCCGCTCCCGCGTCCTTTTTCGCGCGGCAAAGAAATACAACAGCCAGGCGCTGGAGGCAGACGCGCTGCACTTCTCGACCGACATCTGGAGCTCCGCAGTCGTCATCTTGGGCCTTGCCTGCACGCAGCTCGCCCCAAAGTTCCCGCAGTTCGAGTTCCTGCATCACGCGGACGCCGCCGCCGCGCTGTTCGTCGCAGCCATCGTCATCTACATAAGTGTAAAACTCGGTCGCAGGACCATAAACGCCCTGATAGACGCAGCCCCCGAGGGGATGGAGGAAAAGATCGTCGCTATAGTCGAAGCGCTTCCCGGTATCATAGACTGTCACCGCGTGCGGCTGCGCTATATCGGCTCCAATCTCTTCATAGACATCCACGTCCTCATGAACGGCGACCAGACCTTGAAGCAAGCGCACAAGCTCACCGAGGACATAGAGAAGAACATACAGTTGATGATACCGAACGCCGACATAACGGTGCATCCGGAACCTTTTCTGGACAACAAGAAATGGGAGAACCTATGAAAGTGCTGGTCGTGAACGGGAGTCCTTCGGGCGAACGCGGAAAGACTTGGTGGGTCGCGAAAAGATTCGTCGACGGGATGAAGGACGCGAAGGCGGAAGTGACCATCGTACATCTTCAGGGAAAGAAGATCCATCACTGCACGGGAGAGCTGGCATGCTGGCTCAAGACGCCGGGCAAGTGCATACACAAGGACGACATGGATTTTATCCTCCCTTTTTTCTATGAGGTAGAGGCCGTCGTCCTCGCCTCTCCAGTATATGTGGACGGGATGACGGGCCTCCTTAAAAACTTCGTGGACCGGCTCGTGCCGACGGTGGAACCATTCTTCGAGATAAGGAACGGCCACATCCGCCATCCGGCAAGGAACACGAAGATCTCCCGTGTCGCGCTCGTATCGGTCTGCGGTTTTCCGGAGATGGACAACTTCGATCCCATCGTCCACCATGTCAGGGCCATCTGCAGGAACATGAACGCGAAGTTCGCCGGCGCGGTGCTTCGTCCCGCGGCGCCAGCTCTTGATGCGGCGAAGATATTCCACCCGTTCAAGACGTGGGACGTCTCCGGCGCGATAAAGAAGGCGGGGATCGAGTTCGTCCAGGACGGCGAGATCTCTGACGAGACCGCTGCGACCGCGGCGATGGAGATCTTTTCGGCCGAAGACTACAAAAGGGAGGCGAACAAATCGTTCGAAAAGGCCCTCAAAAGAATCGAAGAAAAAAAGAAGTGAACAAGGCGATCCAAAACTATTTCGCTTTGGTCCCCAAGACCTACGAGAAGGTAAACCACATACTGACGCTGGGCCTCGACGCCTTCTGGCGCAAGAGGGCCGCGCGCATCGCAGCAAAGGACGGAGGCGCCGTGTGGATGGACGTCTGCACGGGCACCGGCGAAACCGCGGTTTACCTCAAGCGGCTCTCACCCGAGGGAACGCTCATCGTCGCCGCCGATTTCAGCATGCCGATGCTAAGCGTCGCGGCGAAAAAACGTGATGCGAAAGGGATGCTATTTACGATCGCCGACGCCTCGCTCCTCCCCTTTCGAGACGGCTCGTTCGATCTCATAACTATTTCGTTCGCTACGCGGAACCTCAATACGAGCCGTGAGCACATGGTAAGATGTTTCAGGGAGTTCCACCGGCTCTTGAAGGACGGAGGGCGTTTCGTCAACCTCGAGACGAGCCGACCCTCTTCGGCCGTTATTCGAAAGATATTTCATTTCTTCGTGGGGTCCGTGGTCGCACGCGTCGGCCGGCTGGTATCGGGGGCCGGTTCCCCATACATTTATCTTTCACAGACGATCCCGCGCTTTTACGGGGCGGACGAGCTTTCAGATATCATGAAGGAGGCCGGATTTTCGGAAGTGAGTTTCGAAAGGGTGTTCTTCGGCGCCGCCGCGATACACAAAGCGATCAAATAAGAAAACTCGCGGAGATGATGAGCCCGATGATGAGATGAAGTTTTATCGTCATCGCATTGGCGGGCGTCAGGGCCTTCGGATCGTCGTAGTTCGTCCGCGTCGTCACGACCGCCTTGAATGCGACAGGCAAGGTCAGGAGCGCGGCCAGCGCATACGTCGGAACAACCTTCAACAATACTCCCGCGGCGATCGAGACGTAAACTATCCCAAGGAACACCGCGTACCAGAACGACGCGCGTCTTCTTCCCAAACGCACCACCCAGTGGTTCTTGCCGACCGATCTGTCCGCATCATGGTCCTGAAACTCGTTGATGTAGAGAATGAGCATTATGAGGATCGCGATCGGAACGGACGCGATGACCGGGATCCAAGACAGCTCTTGCGTCTGAACATAATATGCGCCGAGCGTAGGCAGGAGGCCGAAGTTGAGCGCGATGAATATCTCGCCTGCGCCGCGATGCACGAACTTGAACGGCGGCGCGGTATAGAAAAAACTTGTTACCGTCCCGATGATGCCGATGTAGAGGATGGGAAGACCGCGCGTGAACGCGAGCCATAATCCGATAGCGGCGCCCGCTGCGTAAAGGAGCACGCCCTCTATGAATACCTCGCGCGGTGAAAGAAGACCTTTCTGTATCATCCTCGAGCCGCCCGTGAAGGGACTTGCGAACTCGGTGTTGGCCGCGTCGGTGCCGCTCTTATGGTCGTAGTAATCGTTCATCACGTTCGCCGCCGCGTGGATGAGCACTGCGCCCGCGAGCGTCAAAAAGAAAAGGGACCAATCGAAGGCGGCACCGTGGCGCCACGCAACGGCCGAACCCAGAACGACAGGCACGATCGAACCCGTGAAGAACGGGGCGCGAAGCTCCGCAAGATACGATCCGATCTTATTCATAATGACTACGATATCGCGTTGAGCGCCTTTTCGATGGCGGACGTCTCAAAGACGATCCACGTATTGCCTTGGCTCCCGGCAGTCGCATAGCAGCTGTCGAGGTTCACCTTCGCCTCCGCGAGCTGGCTCGCCGCCTTGGCCAGAGTTCCGGTCTCGTTGGTCGTCTCTACGACCACGACCTCCCTCTCCTGCGCCTTGAAGCCGGCCTTCGCGAGGGCGGCCATCGCCTTCGCGTTGTCGGAGGTCAGGAAACGAAAAGTGGCGTTCTTTTTTTCCGCGGTGGCGCAACATGCGTTGACGTTGACCCGCGCCTCGGCGATGGGCGAGGTCAAACGGGCAAGAAGCCCTACGTCATCGGCGGTATTTACCGTGATCTCAAGGGCCTTGAATACGCGCGTCATGGTCTCCTCCTTTGTAAGGTATTGATTCTATAAACCTTTTTTATTCTTAGTCAATGGCATAAAAGGCCGAAACTTTTTGACGTAAATGCCGATAAATATATAGGATGGAGATGCAATGAAACGGACCCTATTTACAACGCTCTTTTTCGCGGCCCTGCTCTTCGCCGCATGCGATCTTCTGGCCAATCCGCCCCAGTGCCCTCAAAATGCCGACCGTCTGGAGGACTTTGCAAGCTGCATGCGCCCCTACCCCAACGGGAGGGGGCAGGTCCTTGTCGGCTCATATTCCGGCAACATGGACCATCACACGGCGGCCCTCATGAACAGCATGCACCGGACCGTTAGCTCGCCCCAAGTGGTCCCGCCGGTACCGGCTGCGATATCGTTCGCCTCCACCATGGCCACAGCGGCCATCGCAACCTACCGCAATCCAAATTTCTACGGCTATTACATGTGGGCCAATCCCGGTCTGTGGATGGGTATCCGCTATCCCATTTATCCTTGAGTTTGCCCCTTTCATGGGCTAATAATCCTGCCCATGAAGAAACTAATCGTCACACTCATCACCATGGCCCTCGCTGTCCCCTCCGCCTCGTTAGCGATCGAAAAGCTCAAACGAAGCGGCAAGATCGAGACCGACGAGTACGGCGGGTACAGCGACTCCCAGCGGGACCACCACTCGCGCCGCGCCAAACAGAAGGACGAGAAGATGAAGGGCGGCTACTACGACGGCGACTACCACAACAAGAGCACCGAGTACCGGCAGGGCGAGTGGCAGTTCGTTGATTCCGCCAGCAAGGGCTCGTCCAAGCAGACGAAGAAATACAAGAAGGTTAAGGAAAAGGACAAGTAGATCCTTTTTTCCTGCCTGTCCGCGCCCCGTAAGGGAGACTGTATGGAACAAACGGTCACGGAGACGAACATCAAAGGTTTGACCTTAAAGGGCCGCGGCAAGGTGCGCGACATATACGATATCGGATCGGAGCTTCTGATCGTCGCCACCGACCGCATCTCCTGCTTCGATGTCGTGCTTCCGACGCCGATACCCGACAAGGGCAGGATCCTCACGGCGCTCTCCCACTTCTGGTTCGACAGGACGAGACACATAATCAAGAATCAGCTCTCCGAAAAAAAACTTTCCGACGTCGTGAAGGACCCTAAGGATATCGAGCTCCTCACCGGCAGGACGACCGTCGCGAAGAAGGCAAGACCGCTCCCCGTCGAAGCGATAGTGCGCGGCTACATTTCCGGTTCGGCTTGGGAGGAATATAAGAAGAGCGGCAACGTGTGCGGCGAAAAGATCAAGGTCGGCATGCTCGAGTCTTCAAGATTCGATGAGCCGGTCTTCACTCCTTCCACCAAGGCGGAAATGGGCGCGCACGACGAGAACATATCCTTCTCGAAGATGGCGGCGACGATCGGAAGCGAGCTTGCGACCAAGGTGCGAAATGCAAGCATCGCGGTATATAATGAAGCGGCGTCATACGCCCTTTCGCGCGGCATAATAATCGCCGACACCAAGTTCGAGTTCGGCATACTAGACGGCGAGCTGATACTTATAGACGAGGTATTGACGCCCGATTCATCGCGCTTCTGGCCCGTGGAGGGCTACAAGCCGGGCAGGTCGCAGCCATCGTTCGATAAGCAGTTCGTCCGCGATTACCTATTGGGACTCAAATGGAACAAGACGCCGCCGGCGCCTGAATTGCCGCCGGACATAGTGAGGCAGACAACGGCGAAATACAAAGAGGCGTTGGAGAGGTTAACAAAATAGGGGGGTCCATGGAAAAGAAAAGGTGGTTGGTCGTCATCGGCGCGCTTCTCATCCAGATCAGCTTGGGCGCGATCTACATCTACAGCGTCTTCAAGCCGGCGCTCAAGGAGCAGTTCCCGGCGTGGAGCCCTACGGACCTTGCCCTTCCCTCGCAGCTGGTACTGGCCGCGTTCGCGCTTAGCATGATCTTCGCCGGACGCATTCAGGACAAGGTCGGCCCCCGCCTTATCGCCACCATCGGCGGCATCGTCCTCGGCGCAGGGCTCATACTCGCGAAATATTCCACGAACCTCACTATGTTCGTGATCGGATTTTCCATTCTGGGCGGCATCGGCATCGGCGCCGCATATGTCTGCCCGATCGCGACTTGCGTGAAATGGTTTCCCGACAAGCGCGGCCTGATAACGGGACTCGCCGTCGCGGGCTTCGGCGCGGGCGGGCTGGTCTTCACACCGATAGCAAAATCCCTGATCGCCAACGAAGGCATCATGAACACATTCATGTACTTGGGGCTCATCTTCCTGGTCGCGGTCGTGATAGGCGCGCAGTTCATGAAAAATCCGCCTGCCGGATGGAGACCCGCCGGCTGGACGCCTCCGGTCAATGCGACGAACGCCGGCATGAAAGAGGATTTCACGTGGCAGGAGATGCTAAAGACCGG
>DYJF01000030.1:0-3396 GCA_020723205.1 Bdellovibrio sp. | reverse complement strand
CAGTTCTGGCTTCTGTGGCTCACGTATTTCGCGGGCTGCACGGCCGGGCTCATGGTCATCATGAACACCACGAACGTCTGGCAGTCATGCTCCATGCTCATGCAATCGGGAACGGCCAACGAGACGCTCGCGAAGGAAACTTGCGCGAGGATATTCTCTCTCGGGGCGACGGCTGTCATCGTCGTTTCCATACTCAACGCCTTCGGGCGCATCGTCTGGGGCAAGGTCTCCGACAGCATGGGGCGCAAAAACACCTTGGCGCTCATGTTCTTTGTCGCCGCGGCCGCCATGTTCGTCCTCAACTGGCTGACGGTTTATCCGCTGTATCTGACGGGGATCGGGATCGTCGGCTTCTGCTTCGGCGGCTTCCTCGCGCTCTACCCCGCCGTCACGGCGGATTATTTCGGCACGAAGAACGTCGGCGCGAACTACGGCTGGATGTTCACTGCGTACGGCGCCGGCGGGCTCTTCGGGCCGTGGCTCGCACCCAAACTTATGTCGATCGTCAAGGTCATCCCCTATGAAGCGATGGACAAGAGCGGCGTCGTGAGCACAAAGATGTTCGAGGCGGGCAGCTATATGAACGCCTTCATCATATCCGCCGTCTTATGCATCATATCGATCATTCTGGTGAGGATAGTGAAGGCCCCGCACCATGTTAAGGCGATGGAGCCGGCAGCTTCGGAGTGCTGACGATAGGACAATAAAAAAAAGCCCGCCACGATGAGTGGCGGGCTTTTTCATTTTAACGTTCTTACTTCTTCAACAGCTTCTTGAAATAATCCACGCAGTCGGTCCTCTCCCACGTGAACTCCGGCTCGTTCCTTCCGAAGTGGCCGTAGGCGGAGGTCTTCGAGAAGATCGGGCGGAGCAGGTTCAGGTGCTCGATCATCTGCCCCGGGGAGAGCGAAAAGCGCTCGCGTATGGCAACCGCTATCTCCTGCGGATCGACCTTGCCGGTGTTGTGCGTGTTGATGAATATCGAAAGCGGTTCCCTGCTTCCGATCACGTAGGCCAGCTGTATCTCGCAGCGGTCCGCTAGCCCCGCCGCCACGACGTTCTTCGCCAGATAGCGCGCCATGTAGGCGGCCGTCCTGTCGACCTTCGTGGGGTCCTTACCGGAGAATGCGCCGCCGCCGTGGTTGCCGACGCCGCCGTAGGTATCGACGATGATTTTCCTGCCGGTGCAACCGGAATCGGCCACCGGACCGCCGATAACGAAACGGCCCGTGTTGTTGATGTAATACTGCGTCGTCGAATCAAGCATGTTCCCGCAGACCGGTTCGATCACCGTGCGTCTGATGTCCTTCCGGAGCTGCTCCATATCGACGTCTTCGTCGTGCTGCGCTGCGACCACGACACAGCTAAGCCGTTTGGGTTTGCCGTTCTCGTAGTCGACCGTCACCTGCGTCTTGCCGTCGGGACGGAGATACTTGAGCGTGCCGTTCTTGCGCACTTCCGACAGGCGCATCGCGAGCTTCTGCGCGTAGAGGATAGGGGCCGGCATGTATTCCGGAGTTTCGGCCGTCGCGTAGCCGGACATCATTCCCTGATCGCCTGCGCCGAAGTCGTCCTTGCCCTTCTTCGTATTGACGCCCATGGCGATATCTGCGCTCTGCTCGTTGATCGAGGTCAGGATTCCGACGCTCTTGTAGTCAAAACCGTATTCGGGCTTCGTATAGCCGATGTCCTTCAAGACGTTGCGAACCACGTCCTTGCCGTTGACATAGGCCTTCGTCGTGATCTCGCCCGTCACGAGGATGAAGCCGGAGCCGGCCATGGTCTCGCATGCGACCCTCGCCGCCGTGTCCTGCTTGATGATTTCGTCGAGGACCGAATCGGAGATGCGGTCGCACACCTTGTCCGGATGTCCCTCCGTCACCGATTCCGAAGTGAACGTGTAATACCCGTTTTTCAACATACCTGCTCCTTTCTTTGCTTTTCCTGCCCCGAGCCGCCGGCCCTCCGGCCCGCGAGTCGAGGGGTTTCCCTTGATGGAAGGGGCTTTCCTAGGATATTTCTTCTTCATTTGCAACCTTTTATTCCCTTACCCTCTCGGCTATCCGCGCCGTGAGGCCCAAAAACATGTTTATATCCTTGTAAAATAGCCCTCCCCTGCCGAAGAGCGTCTCGAATTCGCGGAGTATCTTTCGCCTCAACTTTCCCCCGTCGGAGTCGTCGTAACCCAGCTTGAAAAGGGCGCGGGAGAGATCCTCGACGACCGGCGCTATCTCCATTTTCGGCACAAAGGCCTCTTCGCCGATCCGGACTTTGATCTTCGGCCTCCGATATTCGTGCTCCTTATATATTTCATGAGCCGCCACCATCACCGCCTGCGCCAGATTGAGTGAAGGATACATTGTTGAAGTGGGCAGGGTCCAGATGTAATCGCAGAGCTGCAACTCGTCCCTCGCCAGACCGTCCGCCTCGCGCCCGAAGATCAGAGCGACACGCCCCTTTTTGCTCCTGCCGTATATAATGATGGGGGCCCTCGTATCGGCGATCGAAGGCGGCCTGAGCTTACCTTCACGCCTTGAGAGTCCCACCGAGAGGGCAGTATCCTCCGCGGCATCTTTAAGCGTCTTGAAGACCCGTGCCTTATGAAGGACATCCTTTGCGTTGCAGGCCCATTTCTTCGCTCCGCTCGTCCTGAAACGGGCCGGATTCACAAGGCGCAGATCGGTCAGTCCGCAATTTTTCATCGCGCGCGCGACCATGCCGACATTCTCGTCGCCACTGGGTTCAACCAATATAATAGATACATTTTCAAGCATAATTTGCCGTTGGCTTTCGGGACAGTAGGGCTTGCGGGACGGCGTCGTATTTGGGTTACGGCCCAAAAACGCGCCTCCGTCGACGCCCGCAAGCCCTACTGTCCCTACACCAACAGCGCTTCGTAACACGAGAACGTATCCAAACACAATCGTCTTGATATTCTGTTTGAACCCCGGTATCTCCTCACGAGTTATGAGCAACGATTATGCGGACCGGCGAAAATTCGCGCGGTTGGACCTCGCACTGACGGTCAGTTACCGCGTGGTCGATCAGGTCGGAGGCGAAGACAAGCCGCAGGACGTCGTTTCGAGCGACGTAAGCTTGGGCGGGCTGCGCCTCATGACGCCCGGCCCACTCGAACACGGCACCAAACTCGAGCTCGAGATATTTCTTCCTGAAGACGACTTAAACCCTATCCGCGCGGACGGCGAAGTGGTGTGGCAATCGAAGATATCGCAGACGAGCTTTGAGACCGGTGTGGTCATCCGCGGCATCCCCGACGCCGACAAAAAGCGCTTCATGGAATTCGTCTTCGACCAGATGTCCAAGATGGTCACAAATCCGTAAATCATAATATTTAACACGCTTCAAAGATATGCCGTGCCATGTCCCTCTCGCCGG
>DYJF01000029.1:366-19745 GCA_020723205.1 Bdellovibrio sp. | reverse complement strand
ATCGACAGCCATGAAGGCGTGGGAACGAAGGTGAGCATGGAGTTCCCGAAACCGTCTGAATGAAACAGGAGGAGCGAATGCCTAAGAAGATATTTATCGTTGATGACGACAGGGACATGGTAGATTCGCTGACGATGGTGCTTGAGGGCAACGGCTATAGGGTCGAGTCGTCGTTCACCGCTTCCGACGCGCTGGAAAAAGTGAAGGCCTCCAAGCCGGACGCGATCATCCTCGACGTCATGTTCCCCGAGAATTCCTCGGAGGGTTTCGATCTTGCCAGAAAGTTCCATCAGGACGACGTAACGGGAAAGGTTCCCATCATCATGCTGTCCGCGATAAATGTGCGCTTCAATCTCGGTTTTTCGGATAAAGACCGTGACGAGACATGGCTGCCGGTGGCTCACTTCATAGAGAAACCGTTCACTCCCGACCGTCTCCTCAAGACGGTCAAGGAAGCCATTGGTTCCTGACCGCGGCCGCGCTAAATCCTTATGCAAAAACGCCCGATCATCGTCGCGATCCTTCTGGCAGCGGCGGCCCTCTCTTTGAGGTCCTATTGGCCCGCACGCCGCGAGGCGGTGTTCTATCCCATGGGCGGGATACCGTTCAGGGTGATCGCCTACGACAGGAGCGCCTCCGAATTTAAGCGTGACCTCGAGGCGGCTAAGGCGCGTGTCGAGGCGTTGGAAGGAGTGTTCAATCCGTACAGGCCGTCAAGCGAGATAAGCCGCATTAATAATGATGCGTATTCCGGAGCCGTAAAAATGAGCGGCGACATGGCGCGGGTCCTCAATGCCGCCAAGGATTGGTGGGAGAGGAGCGACGGCGCGTTCGACATTACGGTGGGTCCGCTGATAAGATTATGGAAAGAGGCCGGGGAGAAAGGAATTCTTCCGAGTGAAAAACAAATCAAGGATGCGAAGGTGCATGTCGGCATGGATAATTTTTTCCCTCCTTCGACGGGAGGGAAATTTGAAATAGGCCTCGGAGGCATCGCCAAGGGGTACATAGTTGATGAGGTCGTTGCCCTGCTTAAAGAGCGCGGGGTGAAAAGGGGCGTCGTGGACGCCGGCGGGAACGTGCTGGCGTTCGGCGACGGAAAGTTCCGTTTCGGCATACAGGACCCGACGGCAAGGCCCGGTGAACGGCTCATAGGATCGGTGGAAGTTCCCGCCGCTGCGCTTGTGACATCGGGAAATTACGAGCGTTTTGTCGAGATAGGCGGCAGAAAATATTCGCACATCATAGACCCTAAGACCGGTACGCCGATAGACAACGGTCTGGAGGCGGCGACCGTCATTGCATACGATGATAGAAGCATTGACGCCGATGCGCTTGCCACCGCGCTCATGGTGATGGGCAGAGAGAGGGCGGTCGATCTTTTGCGCAGGGAGCGGGGTTTCGCCGGAATATTGGTTGAAAAAAAGGACGATAAGTATATCTTGTGGGTCCCTGAAACTCTGATGGAAGAGGTCCATTTCGAAGAACCGTGGGCGGATCGGGCCAAGATTTTTTAGCTGAATTCAAATGTTCAAAGAATTTAAGAAAGGCGTCTTTGCCGAGAACCCGGTCCTTGTTCTTCTCTTGGGGCTCTGCCCGACGCTTGCCATCAGCGTGAAGGTCGTGAACGCGATAGGCATGGGGGCCGCAGCGACATTCGTGCTTATCTGCTCCAACGTGCTTGTGTCCGCAGCGGGGCGCTTCATTCCGGCGAAGATCAGGATCCCGTGCTATATCGTCATCATCGCAACCTTCGTAACGGTGGTCGAGATGGTGATGGGCGCGTACACCCCCGAACTTAACGAGGCGCTGGGCATATTCATCCCGCTCATAGTCGTGAATTGCATAATCCTGGGGCGCGCGGAGGCGTTCGCCTCGAGGAACGGCGTTGTCGCGTCGGCGCTCGACGGACTGGGCATGGGGCTGGGATTCACGCTCGTGCTCACGCTGATCGCCTTCATACGCGAGGTGACCGGTTCCGGGACGTTTTTGGGAATCCGGCTGTCGGGGTCGTTCTCGCCTGAAGGCGCGGTTGCGCCCGCATCGGTGATGATCATGGCGCCCGGGGCGTTCGTGGTAATCGCACTTATAATCGGCGCGATCCAGTGGAGGCGCGCCGCAAAACTCAAGAGACCTGTATGAGCTACGCGCTGCTTTTCATCTCCATCGTCCTCATCAACAACTTCGTGCTGGCGAAGTTTTTGGGGCTTTGCCCGTTCATCGGCGTTTCGAGGCGCAGGCCGGAGGCGATGGGGATGGGGTACGCCGTCATCTTCGTGATGGCCATGGCGTCCGCGGTCACATGGGCGGCCTATTTCTATCTTCTGGCCCCGACCAAGGCCAACGTCTTCTATCGAATCATGGGCGAGGGCAGGACGCCGGCGGATTTCGACTTTACGTATCTGCAGACGATCGTTTTCATACTCGTCATTGCGACGCTGGTTCAGCTGGTGGAGATGTTCCTCATGAAGATGGTGCCCGCGCTCTACAAGTCGCTGGGCATCTATTTGCCCCTGATAACGACAAACTGCGCGGTGCTGGGCGTGGCCCTCCTCAACATAAAGGATTTTAGCCGGCTGTCTCCGGCGGAGAGCTTTTTCAGGACCGTCCTTCAGGGTCTGGGCGGGGGCGTGGGTTTTCTGCTGGTCCTCTTTCTGATGTCAGGCATTCGCGAACGTCTCGATCGCGCCGAGGTGCCCCCTGCGCTCAAGGGCGTTCCCATAGCTTTCATCTGTGCGGCGCTGATGGCGCTGGCGTTCATGGGATTTCTGGGGCTGGTAAAATGATATGATCGAACCGCTGATAATACTAGGTTCTCTGGGCCTTCTTTTTGGGGCGGGCCTTTACATCGCCTCGCGCGTTTTCCACGTGAGTGTCGATCCGAGGTTGGAGAGGATAGAGTCAGCTCTGCCGGGCGCCAACTGCGGCGCGTGCGGGCTCGCCGGCTGCGCCGGCTTTGCGCGGGCGATCGTCCACGGCTCCGCGGAGGTGGTCGGCTGCATACCCGGCGGCGAGGCGGTCTCGCACCTTATCGCTGACATAATGGGCGTCAAGGCGAAGGAGGTGGACAAACAGGTGGCCGTTCTCCACTGCGCCGGCAGGGACGTGGCCGACCGTTTTCATTACGTGGGCATGAAAAGCTGCAACGCGGCCGCGCTCTTTCAGGGAGGTCCCAAGTCCTGTCTTTACGGTTGCATCAGGTTCGGCGATTGCGCGCTGGCCTGTCCCTTCGGCGCGATCTCTATGATCGACGGTTTTCCCGTCGTGGACGAGGGCAAGTGCACGGCGTGCGGCAAATGCGTGGACGCCTGTCCCAAGGACCTCTACGATCTGCGCTCTTTGAAAAAGTTGGTCCATGTGGCGTGCAGGTCGCGCGAGACGGGCAAGGCGACGCGCTCCGTCTGCGAGGTCGGCTGCATCGCGTGCAAGAAGTGCGAAACTGTCTGCCCGTTCGACGCGGTGCATGTCTCGGACAATCTCGCAGTGATCGACTATGACAAATGCACTTCCTGCGGAAAATGCGTGAGCGAATGCCCCACGAACACGATCCGGAATTTCAGGGAGGAGAGAAAGGCAAAGGGGCTTTGGCCTGTCAAGGTAAGACATGAGAAGAACGTTTAAAAAGGGTGGCGTACATCCGCCGGACATGAAGGAGAGGACGAGGGACGTTCCCATAGCGGAGTTCCCCGCGCCCGCGCTGGTTATGATACCCATGGCGCAGCACTTCGGAAGCCCCGCGCTGCCGGTCGTCGGGGCGGGGGACAAGGTGGCCAAGGGCCAGCTGATCGGCAAGGCCGACGGCAGGATGTCCGCCAACGTGCATTCGTCCGTCTCCGGCAAGGTCCTCCGTCTCGAGGAGAAATTTACGCCGCAGGGCCGCGCGTGCAAGACCGTCGTCATAGAGAACGACAATTCCGGCATATGGGCCGATGAGATACCCTGCGGCCGCGATTGGCGGGCGATGTCGCCCAAGGAGATAGTTGAAGCGGTTGCGGCCGGCGGTGTGGTCGGGATGGGCGGCGCCGCTTTTCCAGCGCACGTGAAACTGGAGCCGCCCCATGAGAAACCGATAGACACGGCGATCTTAAACGGCGTTGAGTGCGAGCCCTATCTCACGATAGATCACCGGCTCATGGTCGAGCGCGCCGCGGAGATAATAACGGGGCTTCGCATCATAGCTAAGGCGGTGGCTGCGAAGGAAATGGTGGTCGGCATCGAATCGAACAAGCCGGAGGCGCTGAAGGCGATGAATGCGGCGGCGGCGGGCGGCGGGATCAGGGTCGAGGCGCTTGACGTGAAGTATCCGCAGGGCGGCGAGAAGCAGCTCATAGCCGCGCTGACGGGGAGGGAGGTCCCGCCCGGCAAGCTCCCCTTCGACGTGGGCTGCGTCGTCCATAACGTTGGAACGGCGTGGGCGATATTCAACGCGGTCGCGAAGTGCGTCCCGCTGATAGAACGCCCCTTAACGATAAGCGGAGATGCCATCGAGAGGCCGGCGAATCTCATGGTGCCGATAGGAACGCCCGTCGGGGCCGTCATCGAGCACTGCGGTTTGGACCAGAAGGTGAAGAAGATATTGAGCGGCGGTCCCATGATGGGAATGGCGATTGCTGATCCGACGATACCGGTCGTGAAGGGCATGTCGGGGATACTGGCCCTGAAAAAGGTCCCTCACGATATCTCGGGGCCGTGCATAAGGTGCGGCCGCTGCATCGAGGTGTGCCCGTTGGGAGGTATCGCCTCGGAGATGGCTCGCGCCATCGAGGCGGGCGCGATCGTCGATTACGAACATCTGCACGTGTTTGATTGTATGGAGTGCGGATCGTGTTCCTTCGTGTGTCCGGCCGGCCGAAATCTTGTCCAATATGTCAGGCAGGCGAAGGAAGAGGCGTCATACAGGCGGGAGCTGCATAGAAAACAGCAGGCGAAAAAACAGATATGATCCAGCAATTTCCAAAAACTCTCATCGTGGGCCCGGGACCTCACATCAGCGGCGCCGACTCGACCTCTTCGATCATGTGGAGCGTCGTCATCGCCCTTGTGCCGGCTTTCATTTTCTCGATGGCCAACTTCGGGTGGTACGCCGGAGCGGTCACGATCACCGCCGTCGTCTCCGCGGTCGCAACAGAGTGGGCGATACAGCGGATGAGAAAGGTCTCGGTGACGATAACGGACGGAAGCGCGGCAGTTACGGGGCTGCTCCTTGCGTTCACGCTGCCACCCGGCGTACCCCTATATGTCGCGGCGCTTGGCAGCGTCTTTTCCATAGCCGTAGCGAAACACGCGTTCGGGGGTTTGGGCATGAACATCTGGAACCCGGCCCTTGCCGGACGCGCCTTCATCTCTGCCGCATATTCGAGCGCGCTCTTCATGCCCAAGTGGCCAGTGCTTTCAAGTATCTTTTCGGGCGACATAAGGACGCTCGATGCCGTGACGATGGCGACCCCCTGTGCGATACTTCAAAGCGATCCCGCAGCGATCTTTCAGCATTATCGTCTATGGGACCTCTTCATCGGGCGCATCCCCGGTTCCATAGGAGAGACGTCCGCACTGGCGCTGCTCATAGGTGCTGCGTTCCTTATGGTCAGGAAGATCATAGACTGGCGCTTGCCTGTCGCCTACATCCTGACGGTAGCGCTTCTCGTGATATTATTTCCGGTGCGCGCGGCCGATGGAACCATCGCGGGTTTCTGGCAGGCATCGTTCTGGGCGGATCCCGTCTTCGTTCTCGAGAGGAGCTTGGCGCACGCCCTTTCGGGCGGACTCGTGATGGGCGCGTTCTTCATGGCGACGGACATGGTGACCTCGCCTATAACGAAGAAGGGGCAGGCGATGTTCGGCGCCGGGTGCGGAGTGCTTGTCGCCGTGATCAGGGTGTACGGCGGCTATCCGGAAGGAGTCTGTTACTCGATACTTCTAATGAACACTGTCGTCTGGGCGATAGACAATATGACAAAACCTAAATTCTTCGGGGAGCGCGCACATGCCTGAATGGTTGAGATTCCCTCTGGTGCTCACGGTCGTGGGGCTTATCTCCGCCGCGAGTCTTGCGGCGCTGAATTCAGTGACGACCCCCAAGAGGGACGCGGAAAGAAGCAAGGAGCGCCTGGAGGCGTTGGCCTGGGTGGTGCCGGAGGCGGCGAATTTCAAGACGACGATCAATAAGTTCGGCGATGTATATTATGCGGCGTATGATGATAAGGACGAACTCATAGGGTACGCGGCCGAAGGAAAGGGGAACGGCTACGGAGGTGAGATAGCCGTCATGGTGGGCGTTGACGGTTCCTTGAGGATCACCGGCATCAAGGTGCTCTCACAGAAGGAGACGCCGGGCTTGGGCGACAAGGTCGAGGAAGTGAGGTCCAAGAAGACTTGGGGGACGGTGATCGCGGGCACCAGCCCCGATGAACGCGGGCTCAAGCCGTGGTTTCAGGAACAGTTCAAGGGAAGTCCTGTGCCGGTGAAGCTCAAGAGGGACGGCGGCACGATAGAGGCGATAACGGGAGCCACGGTCTCTTCCAATGCCACGATCGAAGCCGTAAATGCTGCAGTTTCAAAGCTTGGCGGAGCGTTCAAAAAATAATCGTACTGTATACTGTGCACCTTAACGTGAGATATCCGACGGGTATTTCGCGTCCGGCTGCGATCTGCGCGTATGTTTTTTCTTGCATTGTTTTTTCTTTTTGTTAAATCTCGAAAAGTAAGAGAGCTGGAACAGCACTTATATGAGCGATCAAGCGAATTCGGACGATGGTTGGTGTAGCGTAGCTTAAAAGCCGAGGGGGGCCTTGTCACAGGTCTCCTTTTTTATTTTCTGGATCTTCATTGCGGAAGCTGCTCGTCGGCTGCGGAGCGGATCGGGAACGGGAGATAATGAAACGCCGTTTGACATCTGATGATCTGGTATTAACGGAGACTGGGGGATGATCGGGAAGGGAGGCCGAGGGATCGGTCTCCCTTCTTTTTTTGTACAAGCGTTCAATAACGGGGAATACCCCCAACATAAAGGGAGGGCGAAATGTCTATAGTATGCAAACCAACAGGAAATCGCATGTACGGCGAGATATGGGAAGTCTGCCGTGAAGTACCGGATACTGTGGCGCCGGAACCTAGACCGGTGCAACAGGGGCAGGCAGCGGCCGAATCTTGCTATCAGGATCGGAGCACCGACTGGCTTCAGCTTTTCTCAACTAAATATTCTATAGGGATCTTGTTTTTCGGCCCGATCGCGTATCTCGTCAGCGGCCTAAAGACCCTGTTCAGCTTCCCGGCGGAAGAAAGGGCCGCGACACCTCTGAGGACGCAGGCAACTGGCGCAGATGAATATATGCGCAATCGCGACGTGCCGTACACTACGAATATACGTCCGGTAATGTCGATGTTCAACAGGGTATACATCAATTGATCCGTCCTGTTCTTGTTGAAAAAGGGCGGCCGCTTTACAGCGACCGCCTTTTTTGTAATTATACCTGATATGAACATTATAATAGTGGGCGGCGGGGTTGTGGGTCTGAACTGTGCCCTGACGCTCGCCGGCCAAAGGAAGAGCGACGATATCTTTCTTATCGAGGCGGAGGAGTACCTCGGCACGCACACGAGCACGAGGAACAGCGAGGTCATCCACGCCGGCTTCGCATATCCCCCCGGCACTCTGAAGAGCGAGCTTTGCATAGAGGGAAACCGGCTCTCATACGAGCTCTTAGGCGATCTTTCGGTCCCGAACAGGCGGTGCGGGAAATGGATAGTATCGTTCACGGAGGATGAGGAGCGCTCGATGGCCCTCATGCTTCAGAACGCATCTGAATGCGGAGTGCCGGGCATGCTGCCCAAAAGGCCCAAGGACGTGGCGAGCGCCCTGCCGTGGCTCAAGGACGTCCGCTCCGCCGTCTTTTCGGAGACGTCCGGCATCCTTGATTCGTCCGAGTATATTGCGGCTCTCGACCGCAAGATATCGCAGTACCGGAATTGCCATATCCTGAAGCGGTGCCGCCTCACATCGGCGGACGCACGGAGGGGCGTGATGGAGACGACAAGGGGGTCCGTCAATTTCGACGTCCTCATCAATTCTGCCGGTCTCTTTGCGGACGACGTCTACCGCATGGCAGGCGGAAAAAGTGATTTCAAAATAAAGCCCTTCAAGGGCGAGTACTATATCTGGCGAAAAGGGCCGATCGAGGGGCTCGTCTATCCGGTGCCCGATAGGTTTTTAAAAAAAGGGGATGCCACGCTCGTCTCCAGCATGGGGATACACCTGCATCGCTCCATTACGGGAGACCGCTATATCGGGCCCTCGCAGGTCGAGCTTCCGCAGAGTAAAAAGAGCGATTATAAGATCGAGACGCCGCCGGAGGTGTTCGCGTTTGCGTCGGCGCATTATCTCAAAGCGGCACCGCATGCTTCGGAGCTTCAACCCGCGCAGGCGGGCAATCGTCCGAAACTCTTCGAAGACGGGAAGGCGGCGGGAGATTTCGTGATCCTCAAGGAGGGGCCCGCTATGCATCTTCTGGGGATCGAGTCGCCCGGTCTCACCGCGGCGCCGGCAATCGCGAAGAGGGTCGCTTCAATGATTTAATACGGAATCTGTTCCGGAGCTGATGAAGTTCTCGATTATCTCGGGCAGGTCCGCGAGGGCATCCTTCACATCCTCGGACAGTTCCATGGACTCTTCAATACTGCCCGGTTGTATGCCGATTATCCAGATCGGCGGCATCTCCATGCCGATTTTCAACCCTACGTCGAGAGTGGTCAGAAGTTCCGATGCGTGAATGGATATCTCCGCATTCTGTTCGTGCTTCACTTCGTCGGGCCTGAAGACCTCGATCTCGCCAGCTGCCCCGTCGAAATCGGCACAGTCTATGATAAATACGAGGCGGCGGCCCTCCAGCATGTGAAGCAGTGCCATCGAAGGGACGCCCGCGTCGATGATGTCGCAGTCGTCGCGCTTGAATTCCTTGCGGAGCTTCTGTGTGGCGTGGATGCCGACACCTTCGTCTCCCATCAGGAAATTACCGACCCCTATGATGGCGATTGGCTTCACTTCTTGAATTCCACCTTCAGGTAATGCGTCGAGCAGGAGATGCACGGGTCGTATGCGCGCACCAGCATCTCGAGCGCCAGCTCAACCTCTTTTTGAGGTTTAGCGATTATGCGTGGGACAAGCGCTTCCATGTCCAGCTGGATGTTGGAGTGGTTCTGGTTCGTAGGTATTATGCAGTTGGCCTTCGTGCAGACGCCGTTCCCGTCGTATGTGTAGTCGTGGATCAGTATGCCGCGAGGGACCTCGACCGCGGCCGAACCTTTTCCCGCCTTGGGCTTCACGTTCGGCGTCTCATCCTTTATTCCCTTTTTGAGGATGGAGTCGATGATGGAGACCGCGTCCTCGAAACCGTGCGCGACTTCGACCAGCTGGGCCACGGTGTTCATGTAGGGATTGTAGCAGGGCGCAACGAGGCCCAAGTCTTTTGCCAACGCCTGCGCCTTCTTCGTGAGCTTCGCGTGATTTAAGTTGAAGCGGGCCAGCGCGCCGACCATCAAGGATCCGCGTTTGCGTTTCGTATATTTGGCGGTGGACTGCGGCACGCAGTATTCGTTCGTCCATGAGAGGTATTTGGAGACCGGCTCGCGTCCGCCGTCGGTCGAGGCGAGATCGCCGTCGTAGAGGGCGTACTCGGAATCGCACGTCAGTCCCACGTACTCCGTTTCGCGAGTGAACGCGGGAAGTTTTGGAGAGAGGGCCTTTACGAGCTTTGCAACTGCCATGACATCCGGTTCTGCGGTCAAGAGCCGCTTTTTAAGGTTCTCAAGTTCTTCTTCAGTGGGAAGTTTCGCGAATCCCCCGGGGATGAGCCGTTGCGGGTGGGTGGTCCTTCCGCAGATAAGATCGCTCATCTCGTTGGCCAGACGGTGGAGGCGCACGACCGTTTTCACTTCTTCCGGATGCGATGATGCGAGCGGGATCACTGAACCGACCCCCATGAGGTCCGGGAGGGCTAAGTAGCCGATGTGCAATACATGGCTCTGAAGGTTCTCCGCATGAACGGCAAGGCGGCGAAGGTCCAATGTCTGCTCCGATATCTTGATGCCCATGGCGGCTTCAGTGGCCTTGAGAGATGCCAGCGTGTGGCCGATGGAACAGATGCCGCAGATGCGTGACGTTATGTGATGCACGACGTCCCACTTTTGTCCTATCACCATCGCTTCGAAGAAGCGGGGCGCCTCGGGGACCTGCCACTCGACCTTATCGACCTTTCCATCCTTGGCGTTGACGACTATGTTGCCGTGGCCCTCGACGCGGGTGATGTAGTGGAGATCTATGTTAAGGTTCGCGCCGCTCATTTGGGTCCTCCCTGATATGCAAAGTAGAGATTGAACTTGTTCATCACTTCTTCGGCCTTCAGGCCGTACTTATCCAGCACCTCTTTGTGAGCGTTCTTGTTGGGATCGTCAACGAGCCCCCGGCATCCCCAGCAGACCGCGCCCTGCGTCACGCAGCAGGCGCCGCAGCCGGCCCTCGTTACGGGGCCGACACAGGTCATTCCCTTTTCGAATACGCAGACGTTCTCCGCCAGCTTGCACTCCGCGCAGACCGGATAATCGGGGACGACGAACTTTTGTCCTGTAAGAAGCGCCTTGCAAAGCGCAAGAAACTCGTCGCCGCGGATGGGACAGCCGTGGAGCTTAAAGTCCACCGTTATGACCGCGTCGATGGGCCTCGCCGCGTAGGTCTCGTACCATTTTGCATTGTCGCCGTAGACCTCTTTTCTGACCTGATCCAGAGGCCTCGTGTTCTTGAGAGCGTTGATGCCTGCTATCGTAGCGCACGCGCCTATCGCCACGACGATCTTCGCGTTGGAGCGTATCTTCTTGAGACGCGCCTCATCCGCCTCGCGCGTGCAGGAGCCCTCGATGAAAGCGATATCGTAATCGTCCGAATGCTCCTTCATGACCTCGCGGAAACTCACGACTTCGACGTGTTCTAAAAGCTCAAGGAGCTTCTCTTCAAGGTTCGCTATCTGAAGCTGGTCCCCTTCGCAGCTTGCGAAATCGAAGAATGCCACTTTAGGTTTTGTCATAGTGCTTCCTCAAGATGGGTGATGTCGGAATACTTGAAGACCGGACCTTCCTGACAGCAATAAACGCCGTTGATCTGGCAATGACCGCACTTGCCGACGCCGCACTTCATCCGTCTTTCAAGAGAGACGTAGATGTGATGCCTCGGTATGTGTTTGTCCAGCGCCTCCTTGATGACGAACCGGTACATGATGGGAGGGCCGACTATCACGCAGAAGGTGTTCGCCGGCTCGATCTTGATCTTGGGAAAGAGCGTGGTTATGACGCCGCAGTTGCCTTTCCAGTTCGTATCCAGCGGCTTGTCCACGGTCTCGAGGAACTCAACGTCATCGCGTTTCGCCCACAGGGAAAGCTCGTCAGTGAAAAGGCGCTCGTTGGGATTGCGGCATCCGAAGAGGACGGTCACCCGGTTGTAATCTTTCCTGTTATCGAGGACGTAGTTGATGAAGGAACGCGCCGGAACGAGGCCTATGCCGCCCGCCACGAACAGGATATCCTTTCCCTTCGTTTCGTCGAACGGAAAATGCGTTCCGAACGGCCCGCGGATGCCGATCGTCGAACCCGCCGTCATATTGTGGATCTTCCCCGTCACGTTGCCGACCTTCCGGATAACGAGGTCGAAAGCGCCTTTCTTGGTCGGCGACGAAGAGACGGATATGGGGGCCTCGCCGACGCCAAAAACGGAGACCTCGACGAATTGCCCGGGCTTGTGCCCCAGCTCGCGTCCGGAATTGAGTTTGATCTCAAAATATTTCTCCGTGGCCGTCATGGGAGCGGCCTTCGTGATAGTCGCCAGCTCGGGGCGATAGAGGGATTCCATTACTTCTCCTCCTTGAGTTCATTGATGACCTTTACGGGGTCGGCGATGTCAGGCAGGCATACCGATGAACATCTGCCGCATCCGACACAGGCCGGCTCGGTCAGTTTGGCGGCAAGGTAACTCCATTTGCGGAAGAAGCGGTGGCGGAAACGGTCGGCGCGCTTTTCCCTAAAGTTCTCGCCGCTGCCGATCTTTGCGAAATCCTCGAGCAGACAACCGTCCCAGACGCGGTACCTCGACCCGTCCTTGAGATTTAAGTCTATCTCTTCCTTCACGTCGAAGCAGTAGCAGGTGGGGCATATGAGGTTGCACGAGCCGCAGCTGTAGCACTTCTCCGCCCTCTTTTCCCAGAGCTCCGACTTTCTGTGTATCTCAAGAATGGCGGTCATCTCGTGCGTCAGTGCATTGATCTTGCGGTCGGCCGAGCACATCTTCGGCAGGGCGCTCCTTATGCTCTCGAGCTTCTCTATGTCGGCCGGAGCCGCTTCCTCGAACTTGGCGTGTTTCTTCAAAAGCTCGTCTCCGTGCGCTGTGCCTATCTCGACGGCATACCTGCCGCCGATGTCGGTGAGCAAAAGGTCGAAACCGGTTTCTACGAAGATGGAATTCATCGACGACCAGAAGGACCACTTCGAGGCGCGGGTCGGCGTGACGGCGATGATCGTCGCCTGTTCCCTTCGCTTCATATAGTTCGTGTCGACATGATTTTCCTCGAAGAGGCGATCCAACTGGTTGATCGCCTTGAGATCGTAGGGATGAACGCCGATCAATGTGAACGGAGTTGCTTCCACCACCGCCTCCACCTTCACCTCGGGTTTAACATTGAATTTGATCAGCGTTTCGCGCTGGGGCATGACGTATTTCTTCGGCGGGAGGAGGGTTACATCGTAGTCTAGGACCAAGTCGGATGCGCGCTTCAGGTGGTCGAAGGCGAACTTCCCGTCCTTCTTTGTCACTCCGACGACCTCACCGGTCTTGATGAGGTTTTGGACGAAGCTCAAAAGGTTCTCTTTGGTCAGTATTTTTGCGTTCATAGGCGCTCTCTTTAATGGGTTTGGACGTGGGAAACTAATTGAAGTTATTGGTAATTGCAATATTTTTTTCCCCGCTGTATAGCTGTGCAGCCACGGATGTTGAGTCCATATTTTCAGGAATTCCTATGAAAAGAACGGCAGTGATCTGGGATGAGCGGTTCGTCAGACACCGGATGGGGCTCACTCATCCGGAATCTCCCAGCCGTCTTCTTGCGATAAAACAGGTCCTCGACGGGGACGGCGTGGGCCGCGATATTGAAAGGATAAAGCCGCGCGCGGCAACCAAAGAGGAGCTCTGTTTCATACACGACGCCTCCTATGTTGAAAGGGTCGAGCGGACGGCGGGCGGGGAGATGGTCCACCTTGATCCCGACACAGTCGCGTGTTCGGAGACTTGGGAGGCGGCAAGATACGCCTCCGGTGCGACCATCGTGCTCGTGGACGATGTCATCAAGGGAAAAATCACGAACGGCTTCGCGCTGGTGAGGCCTCCCGGCCATCACGCCGAAAAGGGCGCCGCAATGGGATTTTGTTTTTTCAATAACATCGCCATCGGCGCCGAATATGCGCGAAAGATATGCGGATTGGAACGCATCGCGATAATAGATTTCGACGTCCACCACGGCAACGGAACGCAGCACGCGTTCTACGAACGTGACGACGTTTTTTTCACTTCGCTCCACCGCCTGCCTTTCTATCCCGGGACCGGAGCGGCAAATGAGACGGGCGCTGGCAAGGGCAAGGGGGCCACGCTCAATATTCCCATGGAGGAGGGGGCCGGCGACGATGATTACAAGAAGGCGTTCGATAAGCAGATAGTGCCGGCGGTGCTCAAGTTCGCGCCGCACCTCATTCTTGTATCGGCCGGATACGACGCCCACGCGAACGATCCCTTGGGCGGCATGCGGATGACCACGGACGGTTTCAGGTGGATGGCGCAAATGATAGCGGATATCGCAGGCGAGTGCTCTCAAGGCAGGATCGTCTACGTGTTGGAAGGGGGCTACGACCTGAAGGCCCTCCGCGAAAGCGTAGAGGCGACCCTCGAGGTGATGGTGGCATAAAAAAACCCCCTCCTGATGGAGGGGGTTTTTGTTTGTTCGTTACGTTAGAGAGATGTGTTGTAGTTGCATGTCCATGTTTCCGCGAAGTCGGCGCTCTCGCCGTTGAACGTTCCTTCAATATCGAATCCTACCACGAACACTCCCGATTCGATACCGGTCTCTGTTGCGCACAGGTTAGTCGTTCCCGTCAGGCCGGCCGCGTAGACGTACGTGCCGCAGAGGTCGGTGAGCGTGAGTCCGCCGCTTCCGACTGTGAAGACGATGCTCAAGAGGAAGTCGGCGGAGGCCGCGGTGCAAGTTCCGCCCTCGGAGCAGGCGCCGTCGTCATAGGTCGTGTCGTCATCGTCAATCGTGCACTCGTCCGCTTCGCCGTCGCCGTCCGTATCACCCTCGACCGTCTTGCCGAGCTTGATCCCCTTCGTTGTCATAGCCAGCGCCGACTCGTTGACGGCGACCGTCGTGGTGAAGGAGCCGTCTATGGTCGTATTGGAATCGGGGCGGAAATTGTTGCAGTCCATCGTGAATGCGAAGCTTGAATAATCGGTCTCCGCGCTTCCCGATACCGTGCAGCTCCCGCCGGAGCCGTCGGTGGCGGTGCAGACGTAGTTCTCGAATGCAAGCTCGGAACATTCCACGGATATGGAGTCGGTCTCCTTGGCGACCATCGCGGCGCCGCCGCCCAAGGCCGTCATCACCTGCGTGTATGCGCTGAAGCCGGTCTGCATCAACGTGTTGTTAGCCGCCATCGACTTAGTGGATGTCGCAGAAGGGGTCGTCGACGAAGTGCTGCTCGAGCCCGAACTACCGCAAGCCGCCGTCGCCAGAAGCGCTACCGCCATTACTGCCCAGTTGAATTTCCTCATGCTCTTCCTCCTTTGTTGATTGGAGGAGAGCCGTAACAGCTAATTTTGGGCTCGTCAAGAAGGTCGTATTGTTGTATATGGCGTGTCCTGGAGGGAACCATGAGAAGACATGTTACGCTCTTTTTGCTCTTTTTTATGGTCATAGGGCTGACCGTGAACGCACAGACAAAAAAGGAGGCACAAGTGACGACCGCGAAGAAATGGGACGCGCCGGCGAAGGCGGACGTTGACGTGAACAAGAAGTATTTTGCGACAATCAAGACCTCAAAGGGCGATATAGTCTGCGAGCTTTATCCGAAACAGGCCCCGCTTTCAGTGACGAACTTCATCTATCTTGCGAAAAACGGTTTTTACAACGGTCTGACATTTCACCGCGTCGTGACCGACTTCGTGGTACAGGGCGGCGATCCCACCGCGACGGGAAGCGGCGGCCCGGGCTACACTATTCCGGCGGAGATCTCATTGCCGCACAAAGAGGGCGCGCTCGCGTGGGCAAGGACCGGCGACGAGGTGAACCCGCAGCGCCGTTCGAGCGGTTCGCAGTTCTATATAACGCTCAAGGCGACGCCTTTCCTCGACGGGGCGTACACCGTCTTCGGCCAGACGGTTAAAGGCATGGATGTGGTCAAGAAGATTCAACAGAAGGACTTGATCGAGAAGATCGAGATCGCCGTGGAATGATCATCCGCGGCCGCGGTTCCATATCCTGTTATGGCTTCCCATGGACCTCGCCAGATGGTGTCCTTTGCCCAAGCTCATATGGAGCTGATTGAGCTCACCCATCGTCTGTTTCTTCTTTTCTCTTAGCGGGATTATCCAACCGGTTCTCGACTGCTGGCGGGCCATCTGCTTGGCGAGATCCTCACGTTTATGCATACGGCCTCCTTTTCTGTTACGGCATTATTATAACAGAAAAGGGGGGCCATTGCGAGAGCTCCTCCTAATATCCCGATTCGTCGAAGGATTCGCGGCGCGGTGCGGAGGGGGCGGGCGCGTCGTATTCAGACGTTCCCCTCGATGCCTCGAGGTCCTCTTCGAAGAACTCTCCCGCGCGGTCCGCCCCGCCGCGCTCTGCGTATTCTTCAAGACCTATCCTGGAACCTAATATGGCGGAGCCGCCCGTGAGCGTGGCGATGCGTCCTACCGGGAAGCCCTCCGGCGGTTTGAAATCCTTCGGCTCCATGTCCTTTGTCGCCTCTATCATGTATTCGAGGAATATGGGGGCGGCCGTATGTCCCCCCGTCTCGCCGGACCCGATCTTCTTGATCTCGTCGTATCCCACCCAGACGCCTGCCGAAAGATCGGGGACGAAGCCGTTGAACCACGTGTCGGTCTCGTCGTTGGTCGTACCTGTTTTGCCGGCCGCCGGTTTGCCGAGCGCCCTCACGCGGGTTCCCGTGCCGCCTTCAACGACGCCCTTCAAAAGATTGACCATAAGATATGCCGTCTGCGGGGTTATCACGTGGCCCGGAGGGATCTCGTTGCCGTAAAGCGTTTTCAGTTCAAGGTCGGAAAGCACGAGCTTGTCCTTTTCGATCCACAATTTTCCCTCATCGAAGAGATCGGTGCGCATCTCTATCTCGCCGGCATTGCGCGGTTTTGAGATGAATTCCTGTTCTCTGCCTTCTCCCTTTGCCTCCGATCCTTCCTTTACCTCTTCAAGGACGTTGCCTTTGGCGTCCTCGATCTTTCTTATGAAGATGGGCGTCTTGTAGACGCCTTCATTAAGGAAGGTCGTGTAGGCGGGGACCATCTCGCTCAAATAGACGCTGTTGGCGCCGAGCGCCATCGAAAGGTACTTGTCTATGGGAGATGTGAGGCCAAGCTTGCGGCAGTAGGCGGCCAGATAGTGAGTGCCGATATCCGCGACGATCTTGACCGTGGGGACGTTCCTCGAAAATACCAGCGCGTTTCTGAACGGGGTCGGGCCCTTGTGTCCGCCGCCGTAGTTCTTGGGACTCCACGTCTGGCCGCGCCCGACGACGTAGATGGTCGGCGCGTCGAGTATCGACGTGTTGTAAGTGTATCCCTTGTCAAGCCCCGCGGAATAAACGAAGGGTTTGAATGCGGAACCGGGCTGGCGGAGCGCCTGCGTTGCGCGGTTGAACTCGCTCTTGGCGAAGTCATAGCCGCCTATCATCGCCTTCACGTCGGCGGTGTGCGGGTCCATGGAGAACAAGGCGCTCTGCACGAGCGGCTCCTGCGCAAGGACAAAATCGCCTTTCTCCGTCCTTCTCACCCAGACGACGTCTCCTGCTTTAAGGTTTTTGCCGGCCGGAGCGAACGCCCTGTCGTCCTTGGGGTCCGGTTTCGCTATGACGGTGTTCACGTTGCCGACCGCGATCTGCGTTTCTCCGTCGCGTCCGCCGGTGACTATCGCCTTGTATTTCGTGTCGGGAACGAACTCGATGACGTCGGTAGGCCTTTCGCTCTTGTCGGCGGGCCACGTGATCTTTCCGCCGTTCTGTTTGATCAGAAGCTCTTTTGCGATGTGCTCCGCGCGTTTCAGGATGTCGTTCGGGTCCACGTGCTCTATCGGCCCGCGCCATCCCTGCCTGCGGTCCAGCTTTTCAACACCGTGGCGCACCGCCTTGTAGGCCGCGCGCTGCATGTCAACGTTCATCGTAGAATGGATCTTGAGGCCCTTGTGATAGAGGACGTCGTCGCCGTATCTCTCTTTTACGAGGCGACGCACATGCTCAACAAAATAGGCGGCCTCCGGCATCGTCATGTCCTTGTCCACGCCTGCGGCGTAAATCGTGAGCTTTTCGTTCAGAGCGTTCTTCTTCTCGTCCTCGGTTATGATGTCTTCCTCGACCATCCTGTTCAAGACGTGCATCTGTCTCTGGCGCGCCTCTTCGGGGTGCGAGAGCGGAGAAAAGAGCATGGGCGCGGAGGGCATCCCCGCAATGAGGGCCGTTTCCGCGAGGTTCATCTGGCTGACCGTCTTGTGGAAATAATTGCGCGCGGCGGCGCCGATGCCGTAGGCGCGGTTGCCCAAGAATATCTGGTTGAGATAGAGAGTGACGATCTGTTCCTTGTCGAGCGTCCGTTCGATGCGCGTGGCGAGGATCGCCTCCTTGATCTTTCTGGTCATCGTGCGCTCGGGCGTCAAAAGGATCGAGCGAGTGATCTGCTGTGTGATGGTGGAGCCGCCCTGCCTGATATCTCCCGCCTTGAGGTTCTTGACGAAGGCGCGGGCGATGGATCGCATGTCCACGCCTTTGTGTTCCCAGAAGCGGGAGTCCTCGGAAGCGACGAAGGCCTGTATGACGCGCTTGGGTATCTTTTCGTAGGGCAGAAAGATGCGGCACTCCGTCCAAAACTCGCCTATTTCCGTTCCATCGTCGGAATATACCTGACCCAGCACCGGCGGCTTGTAATCCTCGAGGGAGCGGATATCGGGGAGCCCCCGCGCGAAGTAGAAATAGATGGTGACGAACGCGATCGTCGAGAAGAGGATAATGCCCGCGATCAGACTCAATATGAGCTTGAATATCCGCAGGCTGCCGGAGAGAATCGTGACGGACGTCGTGAGAAATTTGTGGTGCATGTGGACTCTTGTGCGAGGGAGGGGATTTGAACCCCTATGGATTTGACTCCACTAGCTCCTGAGGCTAGCGCGTCTGCCGTTCCGCCACCCTCGCTCCGAAGCGGCAGCAGAATTTCCCTTGAGAAATTCTGCTTTGCCGCTTCGAGAGCCCGCCAACGTTTTGTGGCGGGCTATAAATTAGAATTCCTCGCTTTCCTCTTCGAACTCGTTCATTTCGTCTTCATTGTACAGGACCGCGCCGCAGTAGGGACACGTCGACTCATCACCCACGTACTGTCCGCAGTTGGGACACGTCTCGGGATTTTCAAAGTCGAATTTGTCCATTTCGGCCATAAAGAAACCTCACGGAGAAATTTGGGAATCTAAACCTGATTTGCCGGTTAAAAGTCAAATATAAAAGAGACACAAGACGCGAGACGCAAGACCCGAGACCCAAAACCGTCAAAAAGCCGTTGGAAATGAGTTGGTTTTACGAATTTGAGAATCGCCGGTCGGGGCAAGCAGCTAATATCACGCGACTTAATCTTGGGCGAAAATGGCATATAAATTGCTGAATTAGGCGGTGGTATTCGAAGCCGGAGGTCCAATATGAAGGAGATCCTTCGCGTCGTCGTTATGACAATGGGCATCCTTTCCGTTTCAGTGCCGGCCTTTTCGCAGATGGCGAAGCGCCCGGCGCCGGCCGCGCAGAAGCAGGTACAGGCGATGCAGCAGGCGGAGAAGGTATCGAAGCGCGCGGTCATCCGTGTGACGTTCGTCTCAACTGTGATGCCCGTTTCACAGGCCAAGGTCATCGTCATGGATGCGAACGGCGGGATCGCGGGTTCGATAGGAACTACCGACGCAGACGGTCTGGCCTCCTTCGAACTGCCCGACGGGGCCTATATCGTCCACGCGGCGAAGGGCGGTTTCGGGCAGACGCAGAGGGAGTTCGAAAAGTTAGGATACACGATCGTCAACGTGAACCTTGTGCCG
>DYJF01000029.1:0-356 GCA_020723205.1 Bdellovibrio sp. | reverse complement strand
GCGGCCGGCGCGCCCAAGCGCGCGGAGATCATCGAAGCGTCCACGATCTTCTCCCCGTCCTTATGCCTCTCTGCAGAGAAAGAGCTCAGGATCTCCGAGCTGTGCGGGATGAACATACCGGTCACTTTCAGGGTGCGGGAATATTCGTCAATGGACGTTTCGAACGCCACCGTCGTGTTCGTGAAGGAGGTGGGCGAAATGAGATATGCCTTTACGGGCGTCACCGCCCTTGACGGATTCGTGTCTCTCGATATGCCCGATGTTCCTTCTCCCGTGGAGTTCATCATCTTCGCCGAGGGATATCAACCCGCGCGATATGTTCTTAACCGGCGCCTCGACGTTTCCTCTCCGCCCGT